>JBGSNJ010000362.1:0-5350 GCA_041739715.1 Aestuariivirga sp. | reverse complement strand
GCGACAGCTCCACGCGCGCAGCTGCGAGCCGGGCGGCGGCCGTGACGAAGTACCGGCGTTCCCGTGCGTCGAGTTGCCACGCGCGCAGCAGCTTATGCTTCAGGGGTGTCAGCATGGCCGTTACAACCCTGCATCCAGCGTGTCCGGGCCTTCCAGCGCATGCATCGCATGCACGAGGCTCGATGGATCATGAAGCAGTTCGCGAAATGCGCCGTCCTCCAGAATCCGTCCATGCGCCATGACAATGATGCGGTCGGTCCAGGCGACCGTCGAGATCCTGTGTGCTACCACCACCACAGCCCGATCGCGTGCCGCGTCGCGGAGCGCAATCAGGATCTCGCGCTCGTCGACCGGGTTCAGGGCGCTGGTGGCCTCATCCAGAATCAGCAAGTCGGGCTTGCCCAGCAGAGCGCGGGCAAGACAGAGCCTTTGCCTCTGTCCGCGTGACAGGCGCGCGCCTCTGTCGCCGATCAGCGTGTCGAGGCCCATCGGCAGATCGCGGACCAGATTGTCGGCCCGTGCGGCCTCGAGCGCCGCCCAGATCTGCGCATCTGACGTGCCGGGACTTGCAAGTGCCAGATTGGCCCTGACGCTGTCATCGAAGAGGAACTCCTCCTGCGTGACATAGCGATGCGCCGGCGCCAGCCGGCCAGCATGGCGGCGTCGATCGCGGTATCGTCGGCAAGGAGTGCGCCGGAATTTGGAAGGAGCAGTCCGGCCATGATGTCCATGAGTGTCGTCTTGCCCGATCCCGATGCGCCGACGATCCCGGTAGCTCCCCGCGCCGGCAGAGTAAGATCAATGCCATCGAGAACCAGGGGCTGTCCGGCAGCGTAGCGAAACGAAACCTGCCGAAGCTCCAGCTTGTGCGCGAAATGCGGGTGTGCGCCAGCCCGCTGTGGCGCTTCGCTCGATTCCCAAGATTCGCGCAGTTCGTCTTGCAGGTTCTCGAACTGCGGAAGGATTGAAAGGATCTCGCGAATGTTCTGTTGTGCATTCTGAAACCGGGGCAGAAGCCGCGAAAAGATCACCACCAGCAGGATCGGCTCGACGCTGGCACTGCCCGACTTGACGGCGATGAAGATCAGTATGCTGAGGACGGTGGCGGCGGCGATGGAATGAAGGAGCCCGGCGGTCGCGGAGTTGCGCGACAAGGTCGTGCCTATTCCGCTGTATTCGTCGGAAAGCCTGGCGAACTCCGCGCGATACCTGTCTTCGGCCGAGAGTACCCGTGCTGCCTTGAGGCCGGCCAGATGCCGCGACAGCTGCTCGTAGATGGCTTGCATGGCTTCCCAGGAGCGGGTGCCATACCGGTAGGCACGCAGGTCGAAGACCATCATCGGCAGTACGATCAGAAGCGCGAAGAAGACGGCTGCCATCGTCAGCCACGGCGCCACGATCAGGGCCACCGTAACGCCTGCGATCATCGAGAGCCCCGACATGATGAGTTGCAGGAACAGTGTGGCCCCGGTCGCCAGTTCCTCGACCTGAGCGGTGACCGCCTGACTCAGCTCCGAGCTACGCCTGGTCGCAAGGTGCTGCCAGCTGGCACTGGTCATGGCGTTGTAAATCTCGGTTCTCAATGCGGTCAGAAAGCCGTTGCAGAGCCGCGCGTTGCATTCAGCCTGTATCCAGCTGAAGGCCCCGCGCGCGAGGATCAGGATGAGGAACAGGGCAAGCACTGTTTCGAGCGTGGCGGGAAGGCCCAGCATGTCCAGCGCGTCCTGGAAGTATCGGGCGATGCTGGTGCCTTCGCCGGCGTCCTCGCCAAGACCCAGAAAAGCAAGGAGCGGCACCAGCAGAAACAGTCCGACACCTTCGAGCAGGCCATTGACGATCCCGATCAGCAATGACGCCGTGAAGAGGGCCGGGTCGTGGGATGCAACCTTGCGGAGGTAATGCCAAAGGGACAGCGCCCGTGACTGGAGCGCAGTCATGGTTTGGCCCTCCGGCCGCCGCGCCGTGTCGGGAGAACTTGCGGCTGAAGTCCGGCGGCTGATGCGAAACGGTAATCCGGCATGTCGGCGCAGACATGCCATAGAGAAGGTTGCACGTCACGTCCGTTTGGAGGATCGCAGGGCTTGGTGCGAGGCCCGTGAAGGGACATCATCCGTCCATCGCGAGTCCGGCCCGGATCGGCAATGAATGCTGCGCTGCAGAAGCGGATTGATGCACTGCGGCCTTGCTTGCAGCGATGATCAGTCATGCGGGCCTGCCGTACAACGAAGCAATGGACTTCGTCCGGCAACTCGTCATAAATGTATGATAATTCACGAGGCAGCCATGACCAAGACTCCCAAGAAGCCGCTCAAGTACCGTTCGCAGAACTGGTTCGACAATCCCGACAATGCCGACATGACGGCGCTCTATCTCGAGCGCTACCTGAACTATGGCTTCACGCGCGGCGAGTTGCAGGGCCACAAGCCGATCATCGGCATCGCCCAGACGGGGTCCGATCTCTCGCCCTGCAACCGCGCCCATGTCGAACTGGTGAAGCGCATCCGCGACGGCATCTATGCGGCGGGCGGCATACCGATGGAATTCCCGGTTCATCCGATCCAGGAAACCGGCAAGCGTCCCACCGCCTCGCTCGACCGCAACCTGTCCTATCTGTCGATCGTCGAGGTGCTTTACGGCTATCCGCTCGATGGCGTGGTGCTGACGATCGGTTGCGACAAGACAACGCCGGCCTGCCTCATGGCCGCGGCCACCGTCGACATTCCGGCGATCTGCCTGTCCTCGGGGCCCATGCTGAACGGCTGGTACAAGGGCCAGCGCACGGGATCCGGCACCATCGTCTGGATGGCGCGCGAAAAGCTCGCGACCGGCGAGCTCGACTATGAAGGCTTCGTCGATCTGGTCGCGACTTCGGCGCCCTCGACAGGCTTCTGCAACACCATGGGCACGGCCACGACGATGAATTCGCTGACCGAGGCGCTGGGCATGTCGCTGCCGGGCAACGCCGCCATTCCCGCGCCCTATCGCGAGCGCGGCCAGATGGCATATGAAACCGGCCGCCGCATCGTGGCGATGGTGGAGGAGGACCTGACACCGTCCAAGATCATGACGCGCAAGGCCTTCGAGAATGCCATTGCGGTGAACACGGCCATTGGCGGCTCGACCAACGCGCCCAATCATCTCAATGCCATTGCCGCTCATCTTGGAATCGAGCTGACGGTGCAGGACTGGGAGAAGCACGGGTACGACCTCCCGCTGCTGGTCAACCTCCAGCCTGCGGGCGAATATCTCGGCGAAGACTATCACCGGGCCGGCGGCGTGCCCGCCGTGGTGGCGGAACTCATCAAGGCAGGCAAGATCCACGAGGGTTGCATCACGGCCAATGGCAAGACCATTGGCGAGAATTGCAAGGACAAGTTCAGCTGGGATCGTTCGGTCATCAAGGAGTTCGGCAAGCCGATGAAGGAGCACGCCGGCTTCAAGCGGCTCACCGGCAATCTCTTCGACAACGCAATCATGAAGACCAGCGTGATCTCCGACGAGTTCCGGCAACGCTACCTGTCCAATCCGAAGGATCCCAATGCCTTCGAGGCAAAGGCCATCGTCTTCGACGGGCCGGAGGACTATCACGCGCATATCGACGATCCAAAACTCGGTATCGACGAGAACACCATTCTCTTCATCCGCGGTGTTGGTCCGCTTGGCTATCCGGGGGCTGCGGAGGTCGTCAACATGCGGGCACCAAACTATCTCCTGGAGAAGAACGTGCGTTCGCTGCCCTGTGTCGGCGACGGCCGCCAGTCCGGGACATCGGGCTCGCCCTCGATCCTCAATGCTTCGCCGGAAGCTGCAGCTGGCGGCGGCTTGGCGATCCTGAAGAACGGCGACCGCGTCCGGATCGATCTCAACAAGGGCACCTGCGACGTGCTTCTGTCAGAGGCCGAGATCGCCACGCGCCGCACCGCGCTCGAGAAGGCCGGGGGCTACAAGGTGCCCGAGAGCCAGACGCCGTGGCAGGAGATCTTCCGGGCCAATGTCGGTCAGCTGGCCGAAGGCATGGTTCTGAAGGGCGCAATCAAGTTCCAGCGCATCGCGAAACTCAAGGGAATCCCGCGCGACAATCACTGAGAGCGTCGCTTCGCGTCATGAGGGACAGGCATTCCGGCGATGTATGAATTGAGGTCCGACTCCCTGCGCGCAACCTTCTCCACGCTGGGAGCGCGTCTCGTGTCGGTGATTGCCGATGGCGTGGACCTTGTCTCGGGTGGCGGCAACGATGCGCAGGTCATGGCGGGTGACTGGACGGCTGGCGCTGTGTGCGGCCGCTTTGCCGGCCGTATCAGCCATGCCCGCTTTACGCTTGACGGGGCCGAACACCGGCTCGTGGCCAATATGGGAGAGCACCAGCTGCATGGCGGGCCGGATAACTTCGCCGTGCGACGCTGGATAGCGGCGCAGAATGGCCAGTCGCTCAGCTTCTCCATCCACTCATCCGACGGCGACCAGGGCTTCCCCGGCGCGATGGACGCGACGGCCACTTACCATCTTGGCGGCAACATCCTGTCTCTCGATCTGCAGGCGACCAGTTCCAGGCCGACGGTGATCAACCTCACCAGTCACGCCTACTGGAATCTGTCCGGCGGCGCCCGCAACGCCTTCGATCACGAGATGCAGATCGATGCACCTGCCTTTCTGCCATTGAATGACCTGCTCCTGCCCTCCGGCGAAATCCGTTCCGTCGATGGGACGCGCTGGGACTTCCGGACGCTGCGCAGGGTCGGCGAGGTCTACGACAATTGCTGGGTGCTGGACGGTCCGCGGGGAACGCTGCGCCACGGCCTGACGCTGCGCGATCCAGTTTCCGGCCGCCGCATGGAGGTGAAGACCACCGAGGCCGGCATGCAGATGTACACCGCCTTCCACTGGAACGAGGGCATGCCCGGCCGCAATGGCCCGCTCAGGCAGTATGCCGCCATTGCGATCGAGCCGCAGAACTTCCCCGATGCGCCCAATCACCCGCATTTTCCGTCCTCCGTCCTGAGGCCGGGAGAGGTTTATCGCCAGCGCATGGAGTGGCACTTCTCGTGACGGCGCTGGTTGCCATTCCGGCCTTCGGCTGCGACGCGCGGCTCTACGCGCCGATCAGGAACCTGCTGCCGGACTCGGTCGATATGTCTGTCGAGATCGCGGATGCAGACAGTTTCACGGGCTGCGTGGCGCAGCTGCTGGCCCGGGCCCCTGAGCGCTTCGTCGTCATGGGAACATCCTTCGGCGGCCGCCTTGCGCTCGAATTGACCCTGGCTGCGCCGCAGCGCGTGTCGGGTCTCATCGTCATCGGATCGGGGCCCGGTCCCGTCGCGGATGCGGCGGCTGGCCGCCGCCGTTCGTCGCG
>JBGSNJ010000329.1:0-3923 GCA_041739715.1 Aestuariivirga sp. | reverse complement strand
CTGCACCAGCGAGAGAAGCTCGCTCACCTTGTCGCGGATGGCCTGGGCCGAGGGCCGCGTCTTGCGCGGCCTCGCCCGCAGGCCGAAGGCGATGTTGTCCATCACCGACATGTGGCGGAAGAGCGCGTAGTGCTGGAACACGAAGCCGATGCGGCGTTCGCGCAGGCTGAGCTGGTCGGCGTCGATATCGCCGAAGAGGACCTGGCCGCCGTCGATCTGTTCGAGGCCCGCCACGGCCCGCAGCAAGGTCGTCTTGCCTGATCCTGAGGGGCCGAGCAGGGCTACGAGTTCGCCAGCTTCGACCTGCAATGAAACGCCGCCCAGGGCTGGGTAGCGGCCGAAGCTCTTGGTCAGGTTCTTCACGGTTACGGCAACGGACATGGCGAAACTCCGGTTCAGTGGCGATGCGACGCGGCGAGTTCGCCGGCGTAGCGCCATTCGAGGAAGGATTTGGCAACCAGCGTGAGGAGGGCGAGGCCCGCCAGAAGCGTGGCCACCGCGAAAGCGGCAACGAAGTTGTACTCGTTGTAGAGGATCTCGATGTGCAGCGGCATGGTGTTGGTCAGGCCACGGATATGGCCGGAGACCACCGAGACGGCACCGAACTCGCCCATGGCGCGGGCGTTACAGAGCAGTACGCCATAAAGGAGCGCCCACTTGATGTTTGGCAGCGTCACCCGCAGGAAGGTGTGGAAGCCGGAGGCGCCCAGCGTGAGTGCGGCCTCTTCCTCGCTCGTGCCCTGCGACTGCATCAGCGGGATCAGTTCCCGCGCGACGAAGGGGAACGTCACGAACAGGGTGGCCAGCACAATCCCCGGCACGGCGAAGATGATCTCGATGCCATTGGCGATGAGCCATGGCCCCAGCCAGCCATGCGCGCTGAAGAGAAGGACATAGACCAGGCCCGAGATCACCGGCGAGATCGAGAAGGGCAAGTCGATCAGCGTCAGCAGCAGGTTCTTGCCCGCGAAGTTGAACTTCGCGATGGCCCAGGACGCGGCAATGCCGACGAGCGCGTTGAAGGGCACGGCAATGGCGGCGACCAGCAGCGTCAGCTTTACCGCCGCCATCGTATCGGGATCGCTGAAGCTGTCGAAGAAGACGCCCGCGCCCTTGCGGAAGCCTTCGAGGAAGACGGTGATCAGCGGGAGGAAGAGGAAGGCCGTCAGGAACAGCAGTGCCGTTCCGATGAGCAGTCCCTTGACCATGCCGCTCTCGCCCATGGGCTGGGCGCGCGGACGTTCGATGGCGGGAAGCAGTGCGTCAGACATTGCCGAGCCTCCGGCGGCTCCAGGCCTGCAGCTTGTTGATGAGGAAGAGCATGGCAAAGGAAATGGCCAGCATCACGGTGGCGATCACCGTGGCGCCGCCATAATCGAACTCCTCTAGTTTGATGACGATGAGCAGCGGCGCGATCTCCGAGACCATCGGAATGTTGCCGGCAATGAAGATGACTGATCCGTATTCGCCGACGCCGCGCGCGAAGGCCAGTGCGAAGCCGGTGAGCAGGGCGGGATAGACATGCGGCAGGACCACCTGGAAGACGGCGCGCAGCCGGCTTGCGCCAAGCAGGGCGGCCGCTTCTTCGATGTCGCGTTCAACCTCTTCCAGAATGGGTTGCACGGTGCGGACCACGAAGGGCAGGCCGATGAAGATCAGCGCGAAGACCACACCCAGCGGCGTGAAGGCGATCTTCAACCCGAAGTGTCCGGCGATCGAGCCGATGATCCCGTTCGGCGCATAGATCGCAGCCAGCGCGATGCCCGCCACAGCGGTTGGAAGGGCGAAAGGCAGGTCGACCATGGCATCGACGATGCGGCGGCCGGGGAAGTCGTAGCGCACCAGCACCCAGGCCAGCAGCAGGCCGAAAACCGCATTCACCAGCGCGGCGATGAAGGCTGCGCCGAAGGAAAGGCGCAGGGCCGCGAGTGTCCGGGCATCGCTGGCGATGGTCCAGAACTCGGCCGGACCGATGCTGGCGGCGCGCAGCACGAGGGCTGCGAGCGGGATCAGCACGATCAGGCTGAGGGCCGTGACGGCGAAGCCAAGCGCCACCCCGAAGCCCGGGATGACGCTCGGTTCGCGCAGACGAGGGAGGGTCAGCTGCGCCATGTCGATCAGTTGGTCGGACGATAGATTTCGTCGAACACACCGCCATCGGCGAAGTGCTTCTTCTGGGCCGCGGCCCAGCCGCCGAAGTTCGTGTCGATGCTCACGAGTTCCAGCTTGGGGAAGCGGGCAAGGTCGGCTGGATCGGCCGCGGCTTCGTCGACCGGGCGGAAGAAGTGCTTCGCCGCGAGCTTCTGCCCGGCGGGAGAATAGAGGAACTCCAGATAGGCCTTGGCGACCTCCGCGTTGCCCTTGGCCTTGGCCACGCCTTCGACCACAGCGACCGGAGGTTCGGCCTTGATGGAGAGCGAGGGAACGACAATGTCGAAGTTGTCGGCGCCGAACTCCTTCTGTACCAAGAAGGCCTCGTTCTCCCAGCTGATGAAGACGTCGCCGATGCCGCGCTGTGCAAAGGTCGTGGTGGAGCCGCGGGCGCCGGTATCGAGGACGGGCACGTTGCGGAAGAGATCGGCGATGTACTGCTTCACCTTCGCCTCGTCGCCACCGAAGGCCTTCTCGGCCCAGGCCCAGGCTGCGAGGTAGTTCCAGCGCGCGCCGCCGCTGGTCTTGGGGTTGGGCGTGATGACGGCGACGCCTTCCTTGGCCAGATCGCCCCAGTCCTTGATGCCCTTGGGGTTTCCTTTCCGCACCAGGAACACGATGGTGGAGGTATAGGGTGCGGAATTGTGCGGCAGCTTGCTGGCCCAGTCCTTGGGCAGCTTGTCGGTCTTGTTCGCGATCTGGTCGATGTCGCCGGCGAGTGCCAGGGTCACCACGTCGGCATCAAGGCCGTCGATCACTGCGCGGGCCTGCTTGCCCGAGCCGCCATGCGACTGGTTGATGGTGACGGCTTCGCCCGTCTTCGCCTTCCAGTCGGCGGCGAAGGCCTCGTTGAACTCCTTGTAGAACTCGCGGGTCGGGTCATAGGAGACATTGAGCAGCGTCTTGTCGGCGAATGCCGGGCCGAAGGACAGGGCCAGGGCCAGGGCGGCTGCGCCGAGGGTAAGCTTGCGACGGGACGGGATCAGCATCGGGACCTCCATGGTGTTTTGATCTGATGACCCAATACTATACAGAATAAGTAGTGATTCAAGCGAAATCGTTCGTTCTTTCAAACAAATTGTTCTACAGCAGGAATCTCAATCGGTTAGAAGCAATTGCGCGGCCTTGCGGCCCGCATGACCCGTGTTGTCAGAGGCTGCCATGACCTCCGCCAGGGTCGTCGTCTCGAGCGTGGTGAGGTATTGCTGATAGGCCTTGGCAAAGGCGATGCGGAGCTCGCAGCTGGCTTCGTCCTGGCAGTCTTCGCAACGCCGGTAGGCGGTCCGCGACAGGCAGGGAAGCGGCGCGATCGGCCCGTCCACGGCGCGAAGCAGGGGACCGATGAAGATCAGGTCCACCGGCTTCAGAAGCTCGTAGCCGCCGTCACGGCCACGGCGGCTGGTGATGTAGCCCGCCGCCTTGAGGGTGAGCAGGATCTGCTCGAGGAACTTCCGCGGCAGCTTCTCCTGTTCGGACAGCTGGCGGATCTGCAGGCCCACGCCGGACTTGGCCCGGGCCAGGGCGACCACCGCCTTGAAGGCATAGCGTGCACGTTGAGAGATCATGCCGACATAATTAGTCGTGTTTGGGGTTGCGCCGCAAGCGGCAAGGGGCAGGATTGCCTTGCCCCTTGCCGCTACACGGTGTTAAGCACAGCCGCCAACCCCCGCGAATCCGCTTGCGTCCGAAAGGTTGGCACATGTCTTCCCGCATCATCCCCGAATATCTGACCTTCGACGACGTGCTGATGAAGCCGGGCGCCTCCTCGGTGC
>JBGSNJ010000316.1:0-2936 GCA_041739715.1 Aestuariivirga sp. | reverse complement strand
ACATGCGGCAGGCGCATGAAGGTGGCGATGCCGCCGAAGCGCGGCGTGACGAGTCCCGAGAGCGGGCGGTTGAAGTCGGTCATGATGTCCTCAGCTCTTGACCACCAGCTTGCGCGGCGTCTTGCACAGGCATTCGACGCCAGTGGGCGTGATCAGGATAGTTTCGGAGAGCTCCAGCCCGCCGTCGTCAAGCCACAGGGCCGGCATGAAGTGCAGCGTCATGTTGGGCTGAAGCACGGTGCGGTCGCCGCGGCGGATCGACAGGGTGCGCTCGCCCCAGTCGGGCGGATAGGAGAGGCCGATGGAATAGCCGGCGCGAGAATCCTTGGTGAAGCCGTTCTTCTGCAGCGTGCCGAAGAAGGCATCCGCCACCTCGCCGCAGGTGACGCCGGGGCGGCATTGTCCGAGGCCCGCCTCAGTCGCTTCCGACACGGCCTTCTCGGCGTCGAGGAACTTCTGCGGCGGCTTGCCGAGATAGACGGTGCGCGACAGGGGCGCGTGGTAGCGGCGGTAGCAGCCGCCGAGCTCGAAGAAGGTGCCTTCGTTGTTGTTGAAGGGCCGGTCGTCCCAGGTGAGGTGCGGCGCGGTCGCATCGAGTCCCGAAGGCAGCATTGGCACGAAGGCGCAGTAATCGCCCCAGTGGCCGCCGGCGCCGAGCACGGCCTGCTTCTGGATCTCGGCCACCAGCACGTTCTTGGGGAGGCCCGGCTCGACCAGTTCGAAGACCCTGGCATGCATGGCATCGACGATGGCGGCAGCGCGGCGGATGAAGTCAACCTCGTGGTCGCTCTTGACGGTGCGCTGCCAGTTGACCAGCCCGGTCGTGTCGAAGAACGAGGCATCTGTGAGGTGCCGGCGCAGCGATGCGTTGGCGGCGGCCGAGAACCAGTAATTGTCCATCTCGACGCCGATGCGCGCCGCACTCCAGCCGCGCGCCGCGATGACCCGCGAAAGCTGGTCCATCGGATGGCGTTCCGGATTCTGTACATAGCTGTCCTCGTAGCCCACGATATTGTCGTGGCGCATGAAGACCGTGCGCTTGGCGCCCTGGGCATCCATGCCGCGGCCCCACCAGACGGGCTCGCCCTCGAGGCCCAGCAGCACGGCCTGATGCACGTAGAAGCTCCAGCCGTCATAGCCGGTGAGCCAGGACATGTTGGACGGGTCCGAGACGATGATGAGGTCGATCCCCCGTTCCGCCATGGCGGCCCTTGTCTTCGCGATGCGGCGATCATATTCGGCGCGGGGAAAGTGCAGCGTGGCCTGGGACATGGAAACTCCTTGTTCTCGGGCGCAGTCTGATCGCTGGGCGGGCACGAGGCAAGATGCCGGAGAGGCCAGCGGCCATGCGTTCCCGCGATGCGGTTTGCGGATTGCCGAAGCGCCCGCCAGCGGCTAGCCAAGGGCGATGAGCACGGATTTCGACATCATCGTCATCGGCGCCGGCATCGCCGGCGCCTCGGTCGCGGCCCATCTCGCCGAGACCCGCAAGGTTGCCATCCTGGAGATGGAGGAGCGGCCCGGCTATCACACCACCGGGCGCTCGGCCTCGACCTATGAGCCCAACTATGGGCCGGCACCCATCCGGGCGCTGACGCGGGCGTCGCGCAAGGCCTTCGACCAAGGCCACTACCTCACGCCGCGCGAGACCATCTTCCTGATGGCCGAGGGGCAGGACGATAGCTTCGCCGCGCTGATGGCTGCACAGCAGGGCATGCAGGAGATTGCCGTCAGCATGGCGGTGGGCAAGCATCCGTTGCTGCGCGAGGGCTATGCGCGGCGCGCCGTGCTCGATCCCGCCACGGCGGACATCGACGTGGACCTGCTGCACCAGACCTTCCTCAAGCAATTCAAATCGCGCGGCGGTGTCCTGCATTGCGCGAAGGGCGTCATCGCGCTGGCGCATGAGGACGGCTGGACGGTGACGGCGGGCGGCGAGACGTTCCGCGCCGAGGTGATCGTCAATGCCTCCGGTGCCTGGGGCGATCGCGTGGCGGAACTTGCCCGGTTGACGCCCATCGGACTTCAGCCCAAGCGGCGCTCCATCGCCGTGGTGCCGGGCCCCGAAGGCCATAACGTGATGGAGTGGCCGCTGATCGGCGACGTGGGCGAGACCTGGTACTGCAAGCCGCAGGGCGGCAAGTTCATCGTCTCGCCAGCCGATGCGACGCCGGTCGATCCGCATGATGCCTATGCCGACGACATGGCACTGGCCGAGGGCATCGACCGGTTCCAGCAGGCGGTGAAGTACGAGGTGACCCGCGTCGACCATACCTGGGGTGGACTCCGCAGCTTCGCGCCCGACGGCACGCCGGTGGTGGGATTCGATCCGCATGCTGAGGGATTCTTCTGGCTCATCGGCCAGGGCGGCTACGGCATCCAAACTTCGCCGGCGCTGTCGCACCTTGCCGCCGCGATGGTGAAGGGCGAAGCCGTGCCGGGTTACATTGCCGATGAGGGACTGGTCGCGAGCGACCTGTCGCCGGCACGCTTCGCGCGGTGAGGATCTCACCCTTCGCGGCACGCTCTGGGTGCACCCGGATCGCCGTGAGGTTGAGTACCGTGCCGTTGCGAGGCACGCTTGCAGTTTGGACCTTGCGGTCTGGCGAAAATCCCCGGAAGATCAATGAATCATGACAGGCACTTTCCCGCACCCGGCCATCGCACCAAGGATTTTGCAATGACCCTAACCCGCCGCACATTCATGCTCCTGGCATCGACTGCGATCTTCGTTTCCGGCGCGCAGGCCGCAGAAACGGCTGACATCATCTATTCGGGCGGTCCGATCCTCACCATGGACGATGCCAACCCGCGCGCCGAGGCGGTGGCCGTCAGGAACGGCCGCATCCTTGCCGTCGGCACGGCCGGTGATGTCATGGCGTTGAAGGGCGCAGGCACCGCGATGGTCGATCTCGGCGGCCGCACCCTGCTGCCGG
>JBGSNJ010000308.1:0-12586 GCA_041739715.1 Aestuariivirga sp. | reverse complement strand
AAGACCCCGATCGAGCTCGCCGAGGACATTCGCGACGCGATCCGCATGCCGGGCCATCGCGTGCCCGACGTGCCGCTCTCGGCCCAGGCGGTGGCTCGCGCCTATGCCGAACTGCCGCGCCACCAGCCGATGAACGAAGTGAATCGCACGGTGCATGCCGCCGCCTGGTGTTCCGTGGACGGAGAAATCCTCTTGGCACGCGAGGATGTCGGCCGCCACAACGCGCTGGACAAGCTGATCGGCGCCCTGGCCCGCACGGACACAGGCATGGCGCAGGGCTTCGTTCTCATGTCCAGCCGCTGCAGTTTCGAACTGGTACAGAAATGCGCCATCGCCGGCATCGGCGCCCTGGCCACGGTTTCCGCTCCCACCGCCCTGGCGCTGACGCTCGCACGCCAGGCCCATCTGAAACTTGCCGCCCTGTCACGGCGCGGCGTGATGATTTTTGAAGAGGACTGACACGATGGAACTGAAAGACATGGTCCGCATGGCCAACCAGATCGCCTCCTTCTATCACGGCTACCCCGCCGAGGAGGCGCAGAAGGAAATCGCCGACCACATCAACCGTTTCTGGGAGCCCCGCATGCGCGAAGAGTTCTTCGCCCATCTGGCCAAGGGCGGCGCAGGCCTTGATCCCGTGGTGATTGCCGCGGCCGCCGGCATTCATCCGCCGCACCAGGCAGCGGCCTGATCCGGACGAGGCGGCGCCTCCGCCTCACCTTCTCGTGCGGCGCCTGGCCTTGGGCAAGCGCCAGAGGTGGTCGACAAGGTCGTCGACTGCGATCCCCTCTTCCGAATAAGCCTCGCCCTTCACGCTGATGCCCGCTTCGTCGACGGTGGCGGGATCGCCCGAGACCAGCGGATGCCACCAGGCCAGCGGCTTGCCCTCGTCGAGCAGGCGGTAGGCACAGGTTGCCGGAAGCCAGCCCAGGGTCCCCACATTCTCGGCTGTGAGCGAGACGCAGTCCGACACCCTGCGGGCGCGATTCGGATAGTCGCTGCAGCGGCAGCTATCCAGGTCGAGGAGCTTGCAGGCCGCCCGGGTATAGAGGAACTGGCCCGTATCCTCGTCCTCCAGCTTGTTCAGGCAACAACGACCACAGCCGTCGCACAGGCTCTCCCACTCGGCGCGCGACATCTCGGCCAGGGATTTTGCTTTCCAGAAGGGGGGTTCGGCCGTCATGGCGGCATCCGAAGCCGAAGCCCCCCGCCTTGTCAATCGAAAGCCCGGAGGGGCTGGCGGCATCACCGGCTTGGGCTATAATCGCCGCTCAAGGCAGGCGTTTGAGTCCGGGTCGTCAGGGACGGCGCTATTCGGTCATATTCGCCAGCTAGATAGCCACCCTCACGCTGCATACTGGTCAAGAGACACGTGTCCAAACTGCCGGCCCGCAATTCCGTCACAGGCTTTCTCTGGCGGCTCGACGCCATCGTCAGCACCGCCGTGTTCGAAACCTGGGATTGGATCAAGAGGGCGAGTTCGGCCTATTCGGCCTTCGTCTATCGCTTCCGGCTGCGCGGCATTCGCCGCGTCTTCGTCGATCTTCTCGATGACGCCGTCACCTTCGGCGTGGTTTTCTGCTTCGGACTTCTGGCCTTCGCCCTTCCGCCCTTCTCGGGTACCGGCGACGTGTGGAACCGCGGCCGTGACTATGCGGTGACCTTCACCGATGCCAATGGCGAGATCATCGGCCGCCGCGGCATCCGCCAGGACGACGCCATTCCGCTGGGCGAGATTCCGCCCAATCTCATCAAGGCAGCACTCGCCACCGAAGATGCGCGCTTCTTCCAGCATTTCGGCGTCGACGTCGTCGGCACGCTGCGCGCCATCGTTGAGAATGCCCGGGCCAATGACGTTGTGCAGGGCGGTTCATCCATTACCCAGCAGGTGGCGAAGAACCTCTTCCTGTCGCCAGAGCGCACCATCCGCCGCAAGGTGCATGAGTCCTTCCTGTCCCTGTGGATCGAGGCGCGGCTGAGCAAGGAGGAAATCCTCAAGCTCTATCTCGACCGCTCCTATCTTGGCGGCGGCAACTATGGCGTCGAGGCCGCCTCGCAGTTCTATTTCGGCAAGTCGGTGCGCGACATCAACCTCTCCGAATCGGCCATGCTGGCCGGCCTGTTCAAGGCGCCCTCGAAATATGCGCCGCACCAGAACCCGGAAGCTGCCCGCGCCCGCACCAACACGGTGCTCTACCGCATGCTCGACTCGGGTTTCATAACCCAGGGAGAGTTGATTCAGGCTCGGCGCGAACCGGCGCAGGTCGTGCCGCAGAACACCGCCGACAGCCCGGACTGGTTCCTCGACTGGGCCTATCGCGACACGCTCGAAGTCATCGAACGGGAGAAGATCACGGGCGCCTATGTTCTCGAGGTCAAGACAACAATCGATATCCCCTTGCAGTCGGCGTCGCAGCGGTTGATCAACGAAGCCCTGATCGCCAACGGGGCGAACTATGACGTGAGCCAGGCGGCGTCCGTCACCATGGCGCCGGACGGCGCGGTCAGGGCCATTGTCGGCGGCGCCAGCTATGAACAGAGCCAGTTCAACCGCGCCACCGATGCGCTGCGGCAGTCGGGATCGTCCTTCAAGCCCTTCGTCTATCTGGCGGCGCTGCTGGCAGGCTATACACCTGATCAGATCGTCGTCGATGGACCGGTCTCTGTCTCCGACTGGTCGCCAAAGAACTACAGCGGGAAATATGCCGGCCGCACGACGCTCAGCAATGCCCTCGCACATTCCTACAATTCGATTCCCGTGAAGCTGATGATCGATATCGGCCGCAAGGCGATCATCGAGACATCGCACCGGGTGGGCATCAAGGGCGAACTCGAGAACTGGGCTCCGATGGTTCTGGGCACAAGCGCCCTGTCGCTGATGGACCTCTCCACCGGCTATGCGACGTTCGCCAATGGCGGCAAGCTGTCCCAACCCTATGCCGTGCTGGAAATCCGCAAGGCCAATGGCGACATTCTCTACAGCCGCGAGGAAAAGGCAGAAATGCCGCGTCAGGTGGTGCCGGAGGAAAAGATCGCCGAGTTGAATTCGATGCTGTCCGCCGTGGTCAAGACCGGCACCGGCCGCCGGGCTGACCTTGGTTTTGCCCCGCAGGGCGGAAAAACCGGCACCAACCAGAGCTACCGCGATGCCTGGTACATCGGCTTCACGGCGAACAACGTCACCGGCGTCTGGTTCGGCAATGACGACTTCACGCCGATGAACGAGGTGACAGGGGGCTTGCTGCCGGCGCCGGTATGGAAGGAAATCATGCTGGTGGCCGAACGGAATTTCGAGCCCCGGGGGCTTGCGGGCATTCCCTTTGATGAAACCTACGCGCTGGCCGCTGCCAAGATGCGGGAGGAGATGGCTGCCGCCATGCCGCCGGCCGCTACCGACCAGCAGGAGATCGACGACGCTGCAGGCATGCCGGTGGTCGCCCAGTCCGGAGACGTGTCGCAGGTGCTCAAGGGCATGTTCAATCTCTTTGAAGGCCCGAACCAGCCGGTGGCGCCGCCCAAGGCCAAGGTGCAGCCGCGCAAGACCACGCTCATCCTGCCCAAGGCAAATACCTCCATGGGCGAGAGCCTGGAGGAAACCGACACCGACATGCGCTCGGACAAGAAGAAGAACATTGTCCAGAAGATCTTCGGCGTGATCGAGGATCCCTTCAAGAAGAAGGAGAAAAAGAAGAAGAAGAAGGACAATGACGGTGACAAGGACAAGAAGAAGAAAAAGAAGTTCCTGGGAATATTCTGATGCAGCGCAAAACTAGCCTGATCGGTGGGCCGGTGTTTCTGCTGGCCGGGGCAATTGCCGGCCTGCTGAGTGCCTATATCGCGTCGGACGCGCTGGGCACGGCCCCCATCCGCGCAGGCTCGCCGTGGATGGAACGAAAGACGACGGCCGACAGCCCTGCCCAGCCCTATGCGGTTGCGCATTTTCTGCTGGGCGGCCGCCTGCCGCCTCCGCCGACCCAGATGACGGAACTGACAGCGGCGCTGGATGACGACGGCAGGCGCTTGACCTCGGCCTGCATCATCGAGTTGACCTTGCCTGCCGGGCCGCGCCCGCGCTGGTGGAGTCTTGGCGTGCTCGGCCACAGCGGCAGCCTTCTGACAAGCGATGCCGCCATTGCCGAGACCGATGGCACGATCCGGGTGAGCGTCGCGCCAACGCCGAGGCCCGGCAACTGGATCGCAGCGCCCGACAATCGCGGTTTCGAACTGATCTACAGCGCCGCCGGCAGCGATGGCGGCGCGGGCTTCGCCTCGGGCAATGTCCCGCTCTTCACGATCAAGCAGGCGGGCTGCTGATGGGACGCCTCTACTGGATCGCCGCCGCCGTGCTCGCCGCCATCGCGGCGCACTCGGCCTTCATTCTCGCCGCTCCGGCCCTCTCCTTCAGCCGGGACGTCACCGCCTTGTCCTCGGCCGCCGGTCCCAACCGCTTCTTCATTCTTGACGCAGCACAGCAGGCAAGGCTGTTTCCGGCCTATCCGGCCACGAGCGTCATCGGACTCTGCGCCTTCGATGTGTCCGACGGCATCGTGACCCTGACGGCCACGATGCCCGATGGCTATTGGACCCTGAATGTCTACTCGCGCCGCGGCAATGTCATCTATGCCGTGAACGACAGCCAGGCGGGCACCAATACCTTTACGCTCGAGCTCTCGCTGGAACCGGGGATCCTCGACATGCTCCTGCAGGCGACGCAGAAGGAAAGACCGGACATCGACATCGGCTGGACGGTGGAGTCGCCCGATTCGACCGGTCTTGCGGTGCTGCTCTATCCCGTCTCGGAACCAGGCGCGCGTGCTGCGGCGATCCGCCGGATGGAGTCCAGCGCTTGTAGCGCCAGAGCCGCGTCCTAGAGGCCTGACAACGCGCCGAACATCGGCGCGGCTGGTCAGAGACTGTCGTAGTCGAACTTCTGCGCCTGGGACGTGCGGCGGTTGCCGCGCGTCGGCAGCCGGTCCGCCAGGCTGAAGTCCATACGCTCGATGCGCACGCCCGGGAAGATGATGATCATGGCATCCGGCCCCTTCTCGCCGCTTGCCGACCTGCGGGCCTTTTCGATGGGAAATGGAACAAGGGTCGTCATGCCAGTGCGCTCTCTCGCTTCGCCGATGGCGCGATTAGGCACCGGTATGGTTAACAATTGCCTAAGCCCGGCCGGAGCGTCAGGCGGGCGCGGCGGCAAGGCCCGCGAGTCCATGCCGGTCCTCGATTTCGACGATCCAGAGATCGGGATCGCCGCGGCGCCGCTTGCCGAGGATGGCGTCGATCTCCGCTTGCGACGCAGGCGGCGCGGCCTCGACAATCCAGCGCCGCTCGCCATCGTCGTCGACAGTCGGCCCGGGTGCGGGTCCAAGCAGGTGAAAGCTGCCGTCAAGATGATTGACGATCACGAAGACGGCTCCTGCCTCCTCCGCTCCCTTGCGGATCACCGCACCGAATAGGCCCTGGGCATGGCAGCGCCGCAACAGGCCACTCACCCAGATCGCGGTCTTGAGTCGGTCCAATCTACTCGGCTGCCAGCTCGGACTGGCCGCTCAACTTGGCCAGCTCGGTCAGCAGTTCCGGAGTAATCTCGCCGGTTTCGGGCATTTTGCGGTCATGCTGGAAGGCGCGGATGGCCCTGCGGGTCGCTTCGGTCAGTTCGCCATTGATCTCGCCCGGTCCATAGGCAAGTTCTGCAAGCCCGGTCTGCACCCGGCGGACATTGGCACGGGCCTCGGCATCAGGCGCGGCATCGACCGTGCCGGTGAAGAGAGACGCCTCGGCAACTTCGCGGGTGAAGCGGATGTGCTCGACGAGTTCCGGCGAGGGTTCGCCGGTGGCATCCATGCCCACGGCGGTCTGATAGGACATGATGGCGCTGCGGGTCTTCTTGCCGAGGACGCCGTCGATCGTTCCCTTGTAGTGACCCGCAGAATAGAGCTGGCGCTGGAGCGCCTCGACGACCGGATCGTACTTGAGCTGAATGGTGTTGCCTCCGGTCGGAACGTCGACCTCGACGCGGGCGGCGTTGTCGTGAGCGGCCAAGTGGTGGCCGCCGCTTTGGGCAAAGAGTGCATTGTAGGAGACGGCGACGCTCAGCAGTCCGCTGGTGGCAATGGCAAAGAGCTTTGCCGGCCGCCACCGCCGCACTTCCGCCTCTTCCTCGTCACGCATCCGCTCTACCCAAACCCAAGCATTCCGGCTGGACGGGACCCAGCCCGCATCGCTGCATCCAAAATGCAACAGCTACCGTTAACGCCGCCTTTCCGGCGGAGGGTGGCTTGCCAGGGTTAAGCTCCGGTTAGGCAAATCCGTCAAATTTGATGCGAATTCGCGTCTTCGTTTTGAGCGGCCTGCACTGCTGGTGTGCTAGAACAGCCGCCCCTGATACAGGACACGGGATGCGTATCGTTCGAACACTCCTGGTCCTGGGCGGCATAGCGGTGTTCCTGCCCGCGCCGCCTGGCGACCACCCCACCGGATCGCAGGAGGAGCGCCCTGCAGCGCCACAGGGCTTGCTCGCGACCACGGCCCTGGCCGTGGCCGATCTGTTCGATCTTTGCGCCGAAGGAGACTGGACCTGCGACCTGGCCGGGCGGAGCGCTGCCCATCTCGAAAGCAAGGTCAAGTATAGTGCCTGGCTGGCCTATGACTGGGCGGTCACGCCCTCGCCCCGCGCAAGGCTTGAGGTCGGAGACGCAGGCGATGGCACATCATCCAGCGATTCCTCCTCTTCCATGCCCAATGCCTCGACGCTGCGGCTCGACGACATGGTGCCCGCCTGGCGGGGACCCGCGCCCCAGAACAAGGGTTGAGCTTCGCCTCCCGCCGCCCTATGTCGGGCCGGCAACCGAGGAACACCGGCGTGGCGCGCATTGACGAACTGCTTTCCGACTTCGAAGTCCTCGACGACTGGGAGGACCGCTATCGCCATGTCATCGAACTGGGACGCGAGCTGAAGCCTCTGCCCGCGGCCGACCACACGGCCGCCAATAAGGTCATGGGCTGCGCGAGCCAGGTCTGGATCACCTCGTCCGCCAGCGGTCAGGCTGCGGATCCGGTGATCGACTATGTCGGTGACAGCGATGCCCTGATCGTCAAGGGGCTGATCGCCATCGCCTTCATGATCTATTCCGGCAAGCGGGCCAGCGAGATCCTCGCCACCGACGCGGCACCCGTGCTGCGCCAGCTGGGCTTGAGCGACCACCTGACGCCCCAGCGTTCCAATGGCTTCGCCTCGATGATCGCCCGCATCAAGTCCGATGCCGCAGCGGCGCGTCAGGATTCGTCGGGCGTGAGCAGCACGGGACGATAGTCGGGCAAGCCCCAGTTCCTGGCCCTTGCGGCGCGTGGCGAAGAGTCGCCCCGGATGCCGTAGTGCCGCGCCAGGGCCGTCAGCGCCAGGCCGAGAACAGCCTTGCCGCTCCGCTGCGGCAGATTGAGCAACCGCTCCGCCTGCTCCAGCCCTGCCGCGAGGCAGCAGACCGGAACGAGAATGCCGGCCAGTTCGGGACCGACTGCTGCGATGGCGCCGTGATAGCGCTCCCGGGCCGCGAGGGCGCCATCGGAGAGCTCGGCAACAGCATTGCCGGCGCTCCGGCCTGCGGTCGCCGAAAGATCCCAGCTGGTGGTGACCCGTCCCTGGAAATGGGCGCGCTCGAAGTCGCGGCGGAGCTTCTCGCCGGCCATGAACTGGCTGTCGCTGATGAGCGCCTCGCCCGTCCTCCCCCGCCTCGCGCGCAGCCAGGCGAGCGGACTCTCGGCGTCATTCCGGGCGGGTTGTCCCTTTGGCCCGCCTTCGTCCCGCGGACGCGGCGGACGATGGCCTGTCAGTGTCTGGTCTTGCCTGGCGATTGGAGGGTGCTTGGGCATACGTCATCTCCTGTGTCAGGACATGACTAGCTCACTCGGAACAAGGAATCAATACCTATCTTCCGGACTATCTTCCGGACTATCTTCCGGTCATGTGCCGAGAGCGCGGCCCCCGGCCTCTTCGTCATCCACCGCGGGAATGAAATGGTCGAGGCAGAGGATCATGCCGACGCCATCGCCGCCGGCACGGGCCAGTGGCAGTTTCAACCAGTATTGCACCAGATGTTCCTTGTTCACGCGCGGACCTCGAATGATGCCCTGGGTGGGCTTGCCCTCTTCGATGGTGCGGCGATAGGCGGTTTCCCAGTAGTCACGCTTGTCGCCAAAATCGATATCCTCGAGTTCGAGACCCGTGATTTCGCGATCATAGACATCGCGTAACCGGGTTCCCGCCAGCCGGATGCGGCAGCGGCAGGTGTCGGGCTCGACGTCGATCAGACTGATATGGGGAAGAAGCCGCGGCACATGGACCGGGCTGATATCCGATCGCTGCGGCATCGGGCGACCGGCGGCCTTGTCCAGCCAGTAGTCGTAGAGTTGCCTCTGTTCAGGCACAACAAGCTGCGCCCTGAAAGCGATATTCATCCGCTGCCCCTTCACCGCCGCCCAGCGGGCCTTTTGCGAATCGATGCCCCGATCCCTTGAGTCGTTTATGAATCGTGAACACGTGATCCGCAAGAGTCAGCAGCAGAGAATTTATCGCAGTGCTATTTTCCGCCGCGCTTGCCCAAACCCATGTTGCGCGCCAGGCTGGCGCGGGCGGCGGCGTAGTTCGGCGCGACCATGGGATAGTCAGACGGAAGGCCCCATTTCTCGCGATATTGTTCGGGCGACATGTTGTAGCGGCTGCGCAGGTGGCGCTTGAGCGACTTGAACTTCTTGCCGTCCTCGAGGCAGACGATGTACTCGGGCGTGATCGACTTGCGCACATTCACAGCAGGCTTCACCTCCGGCGGCGTCTCCCTGGCCGTTTCGCCCGAGGCCGCGGCCACCAAAGCGCGATAGACGTCGGCAATCAGCCTGGGCAGGTCCGATTGCGGCACAGGATTGTTGCCGACATAGGCCGCCACGATGCTGGCCGCCATTTCCAGCGCTCCGTTCTTGGACTCCATCTTCGCGTCTCCCCCGGCCAGCCTGGACTGGCCGCCGATTCCCGCCGCCTGCCCGGAAATCTATTGAATGGGGACAGGCGCAACAAGCGCAAACCGATGGGCATTGTCACGCGGGGATATCCATTTGAGTCAAATTGCTCCACCGGCTCTCACCAATCACTGACAGAGACGCGCTATCGTGGAGTCTGACCAACAACGACGAAGGCCAAGCATGAACGACATGCCAGCCAATCTGCTGAAGCAGGCGCGGGCCTCAGAAGCCCAGGCGGCTTTGATGGGCGTTTCCGGCAAAGGCCGCAAGAGCATCGGGTTCCCGGTCCTGATCACCTGCATGCCGGTCATACTGGCCTGCGCCCTGGTTGTCTCTTTGCGCGAAGGCCTTCCTGACCGGACCGGATTCGTCACCAAGCCCTCTTCGCACATGCTGGTGCCGGCACGACAGGCTTCCAACGACGCCGAAGAGGGTTGACGCGGCGGCCTGCTTGACAGGCTGCAACGCAAGCTGTCTCCTTGAATGCCATTGCGCGGCGGGGAGAGATGGACCAGTTCGGATCGACGCATCAGATCTTCATCAATCTGGCCCTTGCCGGGCTGACGCTGCCATTCCTGCTTGGCAACATGGCCTGGCTCAGAGCGGCTGCCACGGCCGGCGGCCTGCTGATGATCGGATATCTTGCCTATTCCGGCGAAGACCTGGCCACCGCTGCCGCCTGGGCCGCCGCGCTGATCGCCATCAATGGCTTCCAATTGTTCCGGCTCTATCGCGAGAGTTCCGGAAGGGCCGACAAGCGACCCGCCGAAGACGAAGACCCCATGCTGCGCCTCGCCCTGTCTGGCCTCAATGACACGCAGATCTCACGCCTCATGAAGGCCGCGGAAGTCAAGGAATGCGTCAGTGGCGACGTGCTCACGCGACAGAAGAAGCCCGTCAACTCGCTCTACTTCCTTTACGCAGGCCGGGTGAACGTGGAAGTCGACGGCAAGACCGTCGCAGCACTGGACAATGGCGCCTTCATCGGCGAGATCGCCTACCTCACGGGCAAGCCTGCCACAGCCACCGTGGTGGTCGACAAGCCGTCGCGCGTTCTCACCTTTTCGCGCGCCAGGCTGAACAAGGTGATTGAAGAGGATCCGCAGATCAGCGGCATCATCTATGAACTGCTGGGCCGGGACCTGGCGCGCAAGATGGGCCAGGTGAATTCGCAGCGCACCGCATCCGACCTGCAGACCGCGCGCATCTGAACGGCCTGCCGTCAAGAACCGGGCTGACCGCAGCGCAACCTGGACGCGCCATCTTGACAAGACACAACACAAGATGTCCCCTTGCTCAACCGAAAGTAAAGGAAGTGCGGGATGGACTACTTTGCTCCAAGCAACGAATGGTTTGGCCACCTGGCCTATGCGTGCCTCGCCGCCTCCTACTTCATGACCAACATCTTCTGGCTGCGGGTGCTGGCCGTGGTCAGCATGCTGCTCGAACTTGCATACTTCAACTATGCGGGCGGCGATCTCGCCACCGGCATGTCCTGGAACGCCGTCTTCGTTGCCATCAACCTGTATCAGCTGTTCTGGCTGTTGCGCGACCGCCTGACGCTGAAACTCCCGGAACATGACGGGCCGGTACTCCGCAGCGCACTCACCGGCCTCGACGACGCCCAGATCGCCCGGCTTCTCAAGGCCGCGCACTGGAAGTCGGCAGCCAAGGGCAAGACGCTTACCACGCAGCACAAGCCGGTGGACGAACTCTACTTCATCTGTTCGGGCAGGTTGAGCGTGCAGGTCGACGGTTCGGTGATGGCCCATCTCGAGAAGGGATCCTTTGTCGGCGAGATTGCCTATCTGACGGGCAATCCGGCAACGGCGACGGTCGTGGTCGAAGAGCCCTGCCGCATCCTGGCCTTCTCGCGGACGCAGCTGGCAAAGGTGGTGGCGTCCGACAGCCACATCAGCGGCCTCATCTATCAGATGCTTGGCCGCGACCTGGCAATGAAGATGGGCCAGGCCAATCGGCGTCATATGGCCGGACCGGACAGCCTGGCACAGGTCTAGGACGATGCTTTTATCAGTAGGCGGACTATTCGAATCCTAGTTCCGCGGTGCGTAAGGGCCGGACTTGCGCACATACCAGTCCCAGTAGGTCAGGAGAATGCGCGCCTTGTTGAAGGACAGGCTGTCGAAGACATTCTGCAGCTCCTCGATGACGCGGCCGGGCCGGATGATCGCATTCTCGCCGCTTCCCAGCTTCAGCATGGCCTCCGACAGCTGGCCGCGCGGATAACCCAGCGCCTTGAGGATCACGGCCATGGGCTCGCCCTCCCGGTCGGCAAAGATACGCAGAGCCGTGTCGCGACTGATGCCGGCGGCCTCGGCCAGGACCTGGGCGCCTTCGTCCAGGCGGAACTCGGTGACGAGGCTCATGGCGGCCTCGATCGTTTCGCGTGGCGGGAAACGGGTGTCGGCGGGTGGAATGTCGCCGCCGCCCGTGGCCAGCGTGATGCGCAGGATCTTGTTGAGCGTCTCGGAGTCGGTGAGGAAGCGCGAGAGGATGTAGCGGCGCAGTTCCGGCGGCACGAACCAGAAGAGCTCGAAGGCAACCGGCGGCGGCAGGTCCGGCCGGGTTACCAGGGGTGCGAGGATGGCATGATGCTCGCTCGCCACTTCGCCAAGCACGTAGAAGGCATCATGCGAGAAGGCAGCACCGGGGTTGCGAACCAGTGTGAGCACGACCGACGGATCTGCAAGGGCGATCAATCTATCCGCGAGGACCGGGGAGATCACGCGGCGCCTGGCGATCATGCGGCGCTTGCCGGCATCCGCTTCATTCGCGGCCGTGATGAGATCCTGATCGGTGATGTGCATGCAACGCTCGAGCAGCGGCGCCACCACCTCGGGCCGCGGATCGCGAATCAGCTTTGCCACCAGCAGGGCCGGCGGGGTTTCCATGATGGCTACCCGCTCGACGACGGCAAGCAGCTGCTTAACCGGAATGCGCGGCAGGATCCGGAGCAAGGTGTCGGCAGCGAGCGCGCGTTCCTGGGGAAGACCGGATGCCGCGCCCATCGACATCATCTCCAGAAGCGAAAGGGCCAGTTCCCCGCTCTCCTCGTCGGCCTCCGCAGTCTCGGTGGGCTTCGGCTCGGCCAGCGCCTTGAAGGTCACGGCAAATGGATCGGGCTCGGGTTTCGGCTTCAATAGCACCGAAGGCGGTGGCGGGGGGGCAATCGGTACTGCCTCGATGACCGGAGCCAGGACCGGAGCCAGGACGGGCGCCGAAGGCGGGACGGCCGGGGACACGGGCGATTCGGGCTGCGCCTCCGCCGGACCCTCAGGCTCGCTTTCGGCCATTTCGGCCAGTTCGCGCAGGAAGGCATTGCGTTCGGCCGCCGTCGGCTTGGCATAGACCGAGTCGGCGATCGTCTTGATCATCGCCTCGAAGACGCGGTCGGCAATGGGCGACACAGGCTTCGTGGACTCGGCCACCTGCACCGCGGGCAGGACCGTCGGAATCTGGTGCTCGGGCCTGGGCGCCACCGGCTCAGGGACGGGCGGCGGCAGGTCCGGCCGGGTTACCAGGGGTGCGAGGATGGCATGATGCTCGCTCG
>JBGSNJ010000303.1:0-8003 GCA_041739715.1 Aestuariivirga sp. | reverse complement strand
GAAGCGGCTGGAATCGCTCCGCACCGGCCCGCCACCCGGACTGCGCCGGAAGCCAACCCACGAGGTGGACGAGATCCTGGCCGAGTGCCACTGGCTCGCCCGCCACGCGACGGCCACCGACACGTCATGAGTGCGATGGCTTGCCCTCATGCTCGCGCCTCACGGCTGCGCCAGGATTTGCAATCGATTTAGGCTCGGCAGGCGACGGTCTAAAGAGTCAGCTGATAGGTGGCCGGCACGTAACGGTAGCCGCCATCGGATGTCTTCTCCACATAGCCCACCGCGGGGAACGGCATGTGATAGCTGGTGAAGGGAATTCGATCAGTGGCAATCATGTCGAGCAACTTCTTCCGCGTTGCGGCCGCCGCGGCCTTGTCGGCATCGAAGCGAACCTCCCAGTCCGGCCGCTGCAGCGACAGGACGTAGTGATTGCAGAAGTCGGCACCCAGCAGCAGGCGCTTGCCTTCGCTCTCGATGTGGAAGGCCGTATGGCCCGGCGTGTGACCTGGCGCAGCCACGGCGCGGATGCCGGCGGCGACCTCGTCCTGGTCCTTGATGAAGGTCATCTTTTCCTTGAAGGGCGTGACGTTTGCCGCGACCAGTTTGGCGGCATTCTCGGTCGGACCTGACAGGCGCTCGGGCGCCGACCAGAAACCATACTCCGTCTCGCCGATGACGTAACGGGCATTGGGGAAGGTGGGCTTGCCGTCCGCTGCCACGCCGCCAATGTGATCGGGGTGGCAATGGGTGATCACCACCACGTTGATCTGGTCTGGCGCGATACCGGCCGCCGCGAGGCGCTGCGGCAGCTGGCCGCCCGCTGCAGCACCCAGCCCGGTGTCGAAGAGCACCAGTTCCTTGCCGGTGTTGACGACGACCGGCGTGAACATGTTCATGGTGACGTTGGTGGGAAGGAAGTTCGCCTCCAGGAGGGCAGCCACGTCTTCCGGCTTCTGGTTGGTACCGAAGATGGTTTCCGGCTTCTCCGCCGGGCGCGTGAAGTCGAGGATGGCGGTCACCTCGTAGCCACCGATCTTGTAGCGGTGGCTGTCGGCTGGAGCGACCCCAAGCTGGGTCGTCTGGGCGCGGGCGGCGTTTCCGGGAAACAGGGCGGCTGCGGCTGTCGCGGCGGTTCCCATCAGCACATGGCGGCGAGACGTTTTCATCGGAGTCCTCCTGGAATTGGTAACGGCTAATGATACGCTTGAATCGTGGCAGGCTATCAGTTTCTGCCCCGGTCTCACGGGCTTGTGATCGGGTGATGATCCGCGGCAGGGTCGCTCCGTAAAAGGGGTACCATGGCAAAACCGTCCATTCTCTGGCTTCGGCAGGATCTGCGCCTCGCCGATCACGCAGCCCTCACGGCTGCCGGAGCGGCTGGGCCGGTGATCCCTCTCTATGTTCTCGATGACGAGACACCTGGGAACTGGCGCATGGGGGCAGCGTCGCGCTGGTGGCTTCACAAGAGCCTCGAAAGCCTGGGCCGGCGTGTTCCGCTCGTTCTGCGGTGGGGGCGCGCTGATGTTGTCATCTCGGAGCTTCTCGGCCAGTCAGGGGCCACGAGCCTGCACTTTACGCGCGACTACGCGCCCTGGTCCGCGGGGCTCGAGCGTCGCGTCAAGGATGCCTGCGATGCAGCAGGCGTCGCCTGTCATCGCTACGGCGGCTATCTGCTGCATGAGCCGGAAGCAATCCGCAATGGCTTGGGCAAGGTCTACAAGGTCTACACGCCCTTCTCGAAGGCCTGCTTCGCGGCCGGTGAACCGAGGAGTCCCCGGCCGGTACCGAGTTTCAAGACAAGCGACCATGCGTTGGAAAGCGATGAACTGGCCAGCTGGGATCTGCTGCCAAGGCGCCCCAACTGGGCCAAGGGGTTCGAGGCTTGCTGGGAACCCGGTGAAGAGGGCGCCCGCAGCAGGCTCGCGGCCTTCATTGCCAACGGGCTCGCCGACTATGCCGATGCGCGCGATCGTCCGGACCGGGACGTGACCTCAAGGCTTTCCTCCCACCTGCATTTCGGCGAGATCAGTCCGGCGCAGTGCTGGCATGCGGTCCGGACAGCGCAATCTGCCGCCAATGGCCGACTCGACCGGGCGGCCGAGAAGTTCCTGAAGGAAATCCTCTGGCGCGAGTTCTCTTATCACCTGCTGCACTTGCGGCCCGATCTGCCGGAACAGCCGTTCCGGCCCGAATTCTCCGCCTTCCCATGGCAGGTGAATGAGGCGGAACTTGTCCTCTGGCAGCAGGGCCGGACGGGTTACCCCATCGTGGACGCGGGCATGCGCGAACTCTGGTCCAGCGGGATCATGCACAACCGCGTCCGCATGATCGTGGCCTCTTTCCTGATCAAGGATCTTCTTATCCCATGGCAGGCAGGCGAGCGCTGGTTCTGGGACACGCTGGTCGACGCCGACATCGCCAGCAACGCTGCAAGCTGGCAATGGGTTGCAGGGTGCGGCGCCGATGCCGCACCCTATTTCCGGATCTTCAATCCCCTGCTTCAGGGCGAGAAGTTCGATCCCGTGGGCGCCTATGTGCGCAAGTGGGTGCCGGAGCTTGCCCGGCTTCCCGATCCGTTCGTGCACCGGCCGTGGCAGGCGCCCACGCCGGTCCTGCAGGCGGCCGGGGTTGAACTGGGACGCAACTACCCGCATCCTCTCATCGATCATGGCGTCGCGCGCGACCGGGCGCTCGCTGCCTTCAAGGCCATCAAGGGAGCGGCGGGATGAACATTCTTGGGATCAGCGGCGCGCTGCGCAAGGCTTCGACCAATACGGGCCTTCTGCGGGCGATGAAGGAGATGGCGCCGGCCACGGTTACAGTCAAGATCGCCACGCTGCATGGCATTCCGCTCTTCAACGAGGATGACGAAACGGCGACAGGCAAGCCGCAAGCCGTGCGCGACCTTGATGCCCGTATCCGCGCCGCCGACGGCATCGTAATCGCTTGCCCGGAGTACAATTTTTCGATCCCGGGCGTGCTGAAGAATGCGACCGACTGGTTGTCGCGCGGCGGTTCGCCCCTGCGCTGGAAGCGCGTCGGCATCGTCGGTGCGGGCGGCGGCCAATTCGTCGGCACGGCTCGAGCGCAGTATCATTTTCGCCAGAACCTGCAGGCACTGCAGGCCATTTCCATGCCACGCCCCGAGGTCTTCGTGAATCACAACGAGCAGAAGTTCGATGCGGCAGGCAACCTGACCGACGACGAGACCCGCCACCACCTGGCGAAGTGGTTCGAGTCCTTCCTGGAATGGGTCGAGAAGAAGCCGTGATGGTCAGGATCAGATTGCGACGCCGGTCGCGGCCATGCGGATTGACTTGATCGCCGTGGCATAATCTTGGGTCTTGAAGATGCTCGATCCTGCGACCAGGGCATTGGCGCCTGCACGGAGGATCTCGCCTGCATTTTCCACACCGATGCCGCCGTCGACCTCGATGTCGATGTTCCGGCCGCGTGTCATCTCGCGAAGTTCCGAGATCTTGTCGAGCATCGCCGGGATAAAGGCCTGACCGCCGAAGCCCGGATTGACCGACATGACCAGGATGAGGTCGAGCCGATCCAGTACATGCCTGAGAACCGAAGCGGGCGTCGCCGGATTGAGCGAGACGCCGACTTTCTTGCCCATGGCCCTGATCGCCTGCAGGGTACGATCGAGATGAGGACCGGCTTCGGCATGGACGGTGATGATGTCGGCCCCGGCCCTGGCGAAGCTCTCGAGATAGGGATCGACCGGCGCGATCATGAGGTGAACGTCGAAGGGCTTCCTGGTGACGCCGCGGATGGATTGCATGATCGGCGTACCGAAGCTGATGTTGGGCACGAAGTGCCCATCCATCACATCGATATGAATCCAGTCAGCCCCGGCCGCATCGATGGCCCGTACCTCATCACCCAGCCGCGCGAAGTCGGCGGCGAGGATCGAGGGCGCGATGATCAGCGGCCGGGCCATCGTGTCAGAGCAGCTTGCCCATAGCCACGGCCGTGTCGCTCATGCGGTTTGAGAAGCCCCACTCGTTGTCGTACCACGACAGGACGCGCACCAGCGTACCTTCCATGACCTTGGTCTGGTCCATGTGGAACGTCGACGAATTGGCGTTGTGATTGAAGTCGATCGAGACATTGGGCTCGTCGGTATAGCCGAGGATGCCCCGGAGCGGGCCATCGGCCGCAGCCTTGATGGCGGCGTTGACCTCTTCCGGCGTGGTCTTGCGCTTGGCGACGAACTTGAAGTCGACCACCGAGACGTTCGGAGTGGGCACCCGGATGGCGACGCCATCGAGCTTGCCCTTGAGTTCCGGCAGCACGAGGCCCACGGCCTTGGCGGCACCCGTCGAGGTCGGGATCATCGACATGGCAGCCGCGCGGGCGCGGTAGAGATCCTTGTGCATCGTATCCAGCGTCGGCTGGTCGCCGGTGTAGGCGTGGATGGTGGTCATGAAGCCGTGATCGATGCCGACCGTATCGTTCAGCACCTTGGCCACCGGCGCGAGACAGTTGGTGGTGCAGGAGGCATTCGAGATCACGATGTGATCCTTGGTCAGCTTGTCGTGGTTCACGCCGTAGACCACCGTGAGATCGGCGCCATCGGCGGGGGCCGAGACGATCACGCGCTTGGCGCCGGCCGTGAGGTGGGCTGAGGCCTTGTCCCTGGACGTGAAGATGCCCGTGCATTCCAGCGCGATGTCGACACCGAGATCCTTCCAGGGGAGTTGGGCCGGGTCCTTGATGGCGGTCACCTTGAACTTGTCGGATCCGATGTTGATCGAGTCGCCGTCGACCTTCACCACGTGCGGTAAGCGGCCGTGAACGGAATCGTAGCGGAGCAGGTGGGCATTGGTCTCGACCGGGCCTAGATCGTTCACGGCCACGACGTCGATGTCCTTGCGGCCGGACTCGTAAATGGCGCGGACGATGTTGCGGCCGATGCGGCCGAAGCCGTTGATGGCGACGCGGACTTTTGGCATGGAGACCTCCGTTGCAAATGACCTTGGATTTCTGCGCCCTTATAGCCAATCTTGGGCAGGGCGGAAGGGAAAATCAGAGGTGCGCCCCTCAGCGGCCTGGCTGTGCGAAGTGTCGCGGGAAAAAGGCGGCTAGCGAGGCATGCATGATCTGGTTGCATTCCTGCGGCGTCAGTCGGCCGGTGAGACCGCTGCCGGACTGGGCGACCGCCAGCCAAAGTCCATCGCCCATGGCATCCAATGCCTTCATGGTGATGTCGGGATCGAGGTCATAGCCTCCGGACTCTATCAGGGAGCTGCAAAACCTTTCCCCTGCGACTAGCCGCTCGGCGTCGAAGCCGGCACAGAGTTCCTCGTAGATCGGCCGTCCCTGCGACTCGCCCCAGAAGGCAATCCAGGCAGCAAGTTTGTCGGGTGTGTAGACGTCCGGATTGAAATCCGCCAGCACCAGTGCCGAGAGCTTGGCGGCGGGATTGTCCTCGGCAGCAGCGACCGCCTGCTTCCAGTTGCTGTAGTATTCCTCGGCAAGGAAGCGCAGAACCGAGGCGAGGAGTTCGTCCTTGCTGACGAAGTGGAAGATGATGATGCCGGTCGACAAACCGGCGGCCTTTGCGACATCGGCGACCGTGAGAGCCGCAAAGCCCTTCACAGCGAGGACGCGGATCGTTGCCTCGATCAACTGCTGCTTGCGCACCTCCTTCGAGGCCTTGCGCCCAAGGCCAGAGTCGGCGACCGACGATGGCATCAGACGGGTCTCCTGGCGCGGATATGGGTGGGGCAATGTTCGCCGCTGTCCAGAACCTTCAACATGCGATTCCAGATCTCGATGTTGTGGTCCACGAAGTCGCGGCCAAGCTCGACGGCCGCCTGGGCATAAAGCGGCCCTCGCATGGCTTCGACTTCCCGGCGGGCCTGATCCCGATACCAGGCATTGCGGCTGGTGATGGCGATCTCGGAGAATCCCGCGTCCTGGAGGGCCGCCCGGTAGCGCGCCGGCGAGGCCATGCCGAAATCCAGGCCCTCAGCCTTGATGTACTCCTTCATTTGTGGGGATGGCTCGCCATCGTGTCCGATCAGCCAGTCGGATGCGGCGAACCAGCCTCCAGGCCGCAGGACCCGGAAGACTTCACGGGCCAGCGCATGCTTGTCGGGAATGTGGACGATGGAGTCCTTGCTGAAGGCCACATCGAAACAGGCCGGAGGGAAGGGAAAGGGACCGGGCGCCACCTTGGCGAAGCCGATGCGGTCCTCCAGCCCCGCGGCCACGACCTTGCCGCGCGCCGTTGCGATGACCGTGTCCTCGACATCGATGCCGGTCACATGTCCTGCACCATGCTCCCTGACCAACTGGATATCGATACCGCCCGCACCGCTGCCGATGTCCAGTACCGACTTGCCCGTGAGTTCCAACCCGTCCAGCACCCGGCCAACCTCGTCGGGTCCGCCGGGCGACAGGTACCCGTCACCCCATACGATCTCAAGCATGCGAATGAGCTTGTTGCCGTAAAGCTCGCCGGAATCTGCCTCTGCCATCGGGAATCGCCTTGCCCGTCCAAAACTGGCAAGACCTTTGTCCAGCCGCGAGGACTTGGCAAGACCAAGCTTTCGGGGCACTGTCACTTGGACACATTGGCCCCTCGCCGGGCTGCCCATATGGGTGTGGCAGGGGAACATTCATGCGCGATCACGAACTTCGGAACGTCCTGAACGACGAGTTGCACGGCAGGCCCGGCCTTCCGGTCACGGCGCCGGCGCGGGTGACGCACCTGGCCTTCGCCATCGCGGAAGGCGACCCGGATCCCCTCATCAACGTGAAGCAGCTCTGCGACGCGCTGGGGGTGAAGCCGCCGGTCGACGGGGCGGCGCATCACTCGGTGGAAATCAAGGGCGGCCAGATCAAATATGAACGCCATGGCGAATTCTACCGGATCAGCGTGATTGCCGAAGGCGGCGGCGACGGGGAGGCGATCGCGCTGTTGCCGCTCGGTTGGCTGGACGGATTGCCCGGCAGGCGGCTGGTGGCCATCCACACGCGCATCCTCTCAGCATCGGATCCGACGCCCGACACCGACGCGCTGGTTCGCTTTTTCGGGCACGACGACATTGCCGGCTCCAAGGTGAGTTCCGGTCAGGCCACGGTCTGGACCGACTTCCGCATCGGGCCGGATGGCTATACCCGGATGCTGGTGCAGGACCACGGGCTCTCGCCATTGCGGCTGGGCCGGGTTGTCCGCCGCATTCACGAGATCGAGACTTACCGCATGATGGCATTGCTGGCCCTGCCGCTGGCGCGCAGGATCCAGGCGGAGCTGGTGGGGCTCGAACGCGCCGTCTCCAAGGTGACGGCCGACATGCTGTCCTCGCGGGAAAGTCACGAAGACGCGGAACTTCTCGGCCAGCTCAGCGGCATCGCCCGCGACGTGGAAGAGATCTCAAGCCGTTCGAGCTATCGCTTTGCGGCCGCCCGGGCCTATGCGGCGCTGGTCGACAAGCGCATCGAAGAACTGGGCGAGGAGAAGGTGATGAGCTTCCAGCGCATCGGCGTCTTTCTCGACCGCCGCTTCGGACCGGCCATGGCCACCTGCCGGGCGGTGGCCGACCGCATCACCAATCTGGCCGAACGCAGCGAGCGCGCCAGCAATCTGCTGCGCACCCGCGTCGACATCGCGCTCGAGGGCCAGAACCAGAAACTGCTGGCCTCCGTCGACAAGCGCGGCCAGCAGCAACTCCGCCTGCAGCAGACCGTCGAGGGTCTCTCGGTGGTGGCGATCAGCTATTACATGATCGGCATCGTCACCAAGCTCATCGAAGGGTTGGGCAGCTATGTTCCGGCGCTCGACACGAAGCTGCTGAGCCTTCTGTCGATTCCGGTCGTGGTCCTCGTCGTCTGGCTTGGCGTGCGGCGCCTGCGCCACCGGATTCTCGATGACGGCAACAAGAAGTCGTGACGGGAGCGGTCGAGACCGAGCCTAAATCGATTGCAATGCTGGGCGCGGACGTGCGGCGCGCCTGTGCGTGGCGGCCATCGCACTCATGACGTGT
>JBGSNJ010000287.1:0-2491 GCA_041739715.1 Aestuariivirga sp. | reverse complement strand
CACCGATCCGCTGGGCCGGCCAATGCCGCAGCGCAACGAGGACTATGGCCCGGACAAGGACATGCTGCCGTCGGAATTGGCCATCCGCCGCGCCCGCGAGATCCTTGAGATGCTGCGTTCGCGCGCCAGCGAGCCCGAACTGCCGCGGCTCGAGCGCGACTACATCGACCGGCTCCTCCGCGGCCTCTATTGATCCCGTTCGCCTTTGCCGCCAAGCTGCGGCCGGGGGTAAATCGTGGACACGCTCAGCGGCAACACCGGCTACTGGCTGCAGCAGGCGGCGAATGCGACCTTTCTTGCCAGCATCTATGCGGTCCTCGCGACCGCCTATGCCCTGCTGCAGGGCATCACCAACCGCATCGTGCTGTCCTTCGGCGACATCGCAACGATCGGCGCCTTCGCCGCCGTGTCGGTCTCGGTCTGGGGATTCCTGGCGGGGCGTGAAGGCCTCTTGGCACTGCTCCCCGCGGTCATCGCGGCCATGGTGGCTTCCGCCGTGGTCGGCCGCCTCGCGCATGGCCTGGTGTTCAAGCCGATCCTTGCCGCCAGCGGCCAGGCCGTGATGATCGCCTCCATCGGCCTCTCGATCGTCTTGCAGGAGATCATGCGGCTGCAGTCCGGCGGGCGCGATCTCTGGTTGCCGCCCTTCTTCGGCAGCAGCCTGCCTGTCCTTGACGGCGTCTTCCCGGTGCAGCTCGGCTATACGGCGCTGGCGATGGCCACGCTTTCGGTGCTGGCCCTTGGCGGATTGCAGCTGCTGATCCGGCTTACGCGTGCGGGACGCCTGTGGCGGGCGGTGTCGGAGAACCCGCGGCTTGCGGCACTCAGCGGCGTGAACACCGACACCGTCTTTCGCTGGAGCTTCATTGGTGCCGGCGGCTTCGCGGGCCTCGCCGGCGCCAGCATTGCGGCGAACTACGGCGGCGTCAGCTTCGTCATGGGCCTTGTGCTGGGGTTCAAGGCGATGTTCGCAGCCATCATCGGCGGCTTCGGCACGCTGAGCGGTGCCATTGCCGGCGGCATCGTGCTGGCCGTCCTCGAGGTGGGATGGGTGTCGCTGTTCCCGGCAGCCTATCGCGACGCCCTTATCTTTGGACTCATCATCCTTGTGCTCATCCTCAAGCCGGAAGGACTGCTTGGCCATGTGGCGCAGCGGAATGATGTTCCATAGTCGGAGGCTCGCGCTGCTGCTCCTTGCCGCCACCGTTCTGACGGCCTGCGGCGAGGAAGCGGCCGGTCCCTACCTCGACTATGCCGGCGGCGGCTTCGTCTTCAACTACCGGACGGCCAATCACTATTACGGCCTGGTGGTGCGCCAGAAGAAGCCCCTGCCGGAAGACAGCAGCTTCGAGGTGCGATTCGAAGTGCCGGGCGGCGAGCAGGTTCAACAGGAACCGGCACGCGCAGGGCGGCTGCAGTACAAGTTTCAGACCGGCGATCTCGAAGGAATCGAGGCGGGGCACCCCTACAGGGCCGTGGTGATCCTGCGAGCTGCCGGCGGCCAGGAGATTGAACGGCTGGAGAAGAGTTTCACCACCACGGTGGACCAGTCGAAACTGCCTGCCAAACCGCTGGTGACAGGACCTGGCTACCAGCCGGCAGAGCCTTGAGCCCCGTGACGCGACATGACTTCTTCGTGAACGCGCCGTTCTGTGACCTTTGTCACAGTATTCTGGGGAAAGCTGTGAGACCCTTATCTTGCAAGTGACAGCTGGCTGAATTGAGACATCAAGGGGGCCTTCAGTCATTTGTGGGGAGGCGGCCAAACGGCCCCCTCGGCCGCCTCCTCACCTCATGTCCTCACAGGCCCGTCACGGGCCGGGGCTTGCTGCCATCGAAGAAGCGACTGTAGCGGAATGGTGCGGGATCGACGCAGGCGTCCTCGCCGGTTACCAGCTGCGCCATGAGCTTGCCAGCGCCAGGGCCAAGGCCAAAGCCGTGACCGGAAAAGCCGGTGGCCAGATAGAAGCCGGGCAGCCTCTCGCAAGCCGACATGATGGGCACCGTGTCCGGTGTCGCGTCGATGCAGCCGGCCCAGCGCTCGGCGATCTTCATGCCGCGGAACGCCGGAAAATACGCCATCAGGCTCGTGCCTGCCTCGTCCAGGATCGATGGCACGGGTTCAGGATCAAGAATCCGCACCTGCTCGAACGGGCTGACCTCGTCCAGCGCCCAGCGCCGCTTCAGACGGGCCTCCTCGACGAAGCGTTTGCCGAGGCGCAGGCGCACACCGCCGAAATCCATTTTCAGGAGCGGGAGGAAGTCGAAGAAGAGCCGGAAGCTGTCCGGCGTGATGTCGGCGACCGACAGGTGGCGATGCGCGACGGTGAAGCCGCCGTCGACGCGCTTGCGGAAGGCGAACTTGCCGCCCGAACAGCTGCGCGTGAGTCCGGTGTCGATGGGTTCGGTGCGCATCACCGAATTGACCACCGAGAGCTGCGGCAGCGGAATGCCGAGATTGTGACAGAAGCGCCGCGACCAGGCACCGCCG
>JBGSNJ010000267.1:0-2546 GCA_041739715.1 Aestuariivirga sp. | reverse complement strand
CGGGAACCCCCGGCCATGGATGATCCCCTGCTCGGCAATCCGGGCGTGACGCTCAGCCCGCATGCCGCCGGCCTGACGGCCGAATGCGCCGCCCGCATGGGCGCGGTTTCCGCGCAGAACATCCTGGATTTCTTCAGGGGCAAGCTCGATCCCGCCCTGGTGGTCAATGCCAGCGCGATCGGATTCAGGCAAAGCTAGGAAAAATCAGCCTTCGTAGAAGATGTGGCGGCCGATCTTGATCAGCCGGCGCATGTTCTTGGCCCAGCGCGGGTTCACGTAATCCGCGTGGTAGTTGGTGGCGGTGCCGATGGCGCCGACCTTGGCTTCGCCGGCGATCGCCTTCTGGGCCAGCCGCTTGGCATTGGCCCAGGACTTGGCGCTGCGCACGTCATCCGGCAGGCCGTCGCAGGCGAAGGAGAACTGGCAGGAATTGCGCGATCCGGAGCCCTGGTAGACCACGCCGCAGATTGTGTTGGGATAATCGGGATGCTTCACGCGGTTGAGAACGACCTTGGCCACCGCGAGCTGGCCCAGTTCCGATTCGGAGCGGGCCTCGAAATAGATGGCGCGGGCGAGGCAGTTTTCCTCGGCCAGCTGCACTCGGCGCTGGGCCACGGCCTTCTGCTTTTCGCTGCGCTTGAGCTTGAAGGACTGTTCGATCTTGGACTTGGGCGGAGTCAGCGCCAGCTGCACTTCCTTCTTGCCCTCGTCCGGCTCGTCCTTGAGGTTCACGGCGGCGGGAACGATCTTGACCTGGGCCTCGGTCTTGGCCGGGGCCACCTCCAGCGTCACCATGTCTCCCTTGCCGGAGTTGAGGACGGCGGGCGCCTCGATGACGGCTTCCGCATTGATGGTTGCGTAGGATAGGCCGTTGCTGAGCAGCGAGCCCTTGGCCACGATATTGGTGCTGGGCGAGGTAATGGCCGACAGGCTGTCATCGGGAGAGGCGTTATGGGCGACGGCATTCTTGCCCATGTAATGGCCGGCGAGCGCGAAAGACACCACGAGCAACACGCCCCCGAAGGCCATCGGGGCATATTCCCGAGCGGCGCTGCGGCGCTCCTCGATCGGGAAATCCTCGAACACAGGGGGCCGGGAAGGCCGTTGGTGGCGTCCTACTCTCTTCACATCCCCTCGACTTACCGTTGGCCGCTATGGTTGCGGTCCTGTTAACCTTCGGTAGCTTACCGGGATCGGGTTTAGCATAGGTTAACCATGCGGGCAACCCAAAGAAGCCGTTTTTCCGCCCCCGTTGTGGCATCGCAACAAAATGGTTAACCCGTTGATTCGATATGAAACACTCAGGTTTTTTCGAGGCTTGCTTGCGCTGCGGCGAGGCGTGCGATGGGCACCCGGAAGGGCGAGCAGGAAACATAGTCCAGCCCGGTCTTCTCGCAGAAGGCGATCGAGGCCGGATCGCCGCCATGCTCGCCGCAAATGCCCAGCTTGATGTCCGGCCGGACCTTGCGCCCGCGTTCGGCCGCCATGCTCACCAGCTCGCCGACGCCCTCGATATCGAGCGTCATGAAGGGATCGGCCTTGAAGATCCCCTTGGCGGTATATTCCCCGATGAAGCGCGCGGCATCGTCGCGGCTGATTCCGAAGGTGGTCTGCGTCAGGTCATTGGTGCCGAACGAGAAGAACTCTGCGGATTCGGCGATTTCGCCGGCCCGCAGCGCCGCCCGCGGCAGCTCGATCATGGTGCCGACCTGATAGGCGATGGTAACGCCGGTCTCGCGCGCCACGTCCTCGGCCACCTTCACGATGCGCTGGCACACCGTGTCCAGCTCGGCCTTGCTGGCCACCAGCGGAACCATGACCTCGGGAATCGGTGCCTTTCCGGACTTCCGGGCCACTTCGGTCGCTGCCTCGAAGATGGCCCGCGTCTGCATCTCGGCAATTTCCGGATAGGTGATCAGCAGCCGTACGCCGCGGTGGCCGAGCATGGGATTGAATTCGTCCAGTTCCGCCACCCGGCTGCGCAGGATATCGGGATTGGCGTTCATCTGGTCCGCCACTTCCTCGATCTCGTGGTCGGCATGCGGCAGGAATTCGTGCAGCGGGGGATCGAGAAGGCGGATGGTCACCGGCAGGCCGGCCATGATCTCGAAGATCTCGATGAAGTCCTGGCGCTGCATGGGCAAGAGCTTGGCCAAGGCGGCCTTGCGGGCGTCCAGCTTGTCGGCGAGGATCATCTCGCGCACGGCGAGGATGCGGCTGGACTCGAAGAACATGTGCTCGGTCCGGCACAGGCCGATGCCTTCCGCACCGAAGTCCCGCGCCGTGCGGGCGTCCAGCGGCGTCTCGGCATTGGCCCTCACCTTCATCCGGCGCAGGCTGTCGGCCCATGACATCAGGGTAGCGAAATCGCCCGACAGCGCCGGCTTGATGGTCGGCACCTCGCCGCGGATCACCTGCCCGGTTGACCCGTCGATGGTCAGGATCTCGCCCTTCCTCATCGTGATGCCAGCCGAGCTCAGCGTGCCTGCGGCATGGTCGATGCGGATGCCGCCGGCGCCCGAGACGCAGGGCTTGCCCATGCCGCG
>JBGSNJ010000245.1:0-1902 GCA_041739715.1 Aestuariivirga sp. | reverse complement strand
AAGAAGAGATAGACCGCATAGACCAGCATGGCGAAGGCCATGAAGGACCAGATGCCGATGCCGCCGTTGATCAGTTCGAAGACGAACCAGAACAGCACCACCGCGGTGATGACGATGCGCCGCCACAAGGGCTTGTAGAAGGGATGGCCCTGCTCCTTTGGTACCGGCATCAGCGCCCGTCGATCTGTTCGCCCATGATGGCGAGCGCGCGCTGGTAGACGCTGGCCGCGTTCCAGCCCTGGAGCGCGGCGAAATTGGTTTCGCCCGGCTGGTAGCCGGCGCCGCGCTGCCAGCCATGGCCGCGCAGGAAATTGGCGGTGGAGGCCAGGGCGTCGGCCTTCTTGTTGAGATTGATGCCGCCGCCGTCGCCATCCGCGCCGTAGAGCAGCACATTCTTCGGCAGGAACTGCGTCTGGCCCACTTCGCCGTGCATGGCGCCCTTGCTGCCGGACGACAGGATGCCCTTGTCGATCAGCTTCAGCGCGGCATAGAGCTGCTCGGTGAAGAAATCGGGCCGACGGCAATCATAGGCCAGCGTGGCCACGGCCGAGATGGTGTTCTGGTTGCCCATGTAGTTGCCGAAGGCCGTCTCCATGCCCCAGATCGCGATCAGCGGGCCGGGTGGAACGCCATAGCGCTTTTCGAGCTGGGCGAAGAGCTTGGCATTGGCCGCCTTGAGCTTGCGCCCCTGCGACACGATGGTGGAGGCGCCACGCTTTTCCAGGAACTGGTCGAGCGACAGCTTGAAGCTCTTCTGGTTGCGGTCTGCCTTGATGGTGGCGGTGGAATAGGACGTACCGGCCAGCGCCTTGAGGCCCTTGGAGCCCACGCCATTGGCCCGCGCCTCCGCGGCGAAGGCGTCTTTCCACGCCTCGAAGCCCGCACCCGTATTGCCGCATTTGGCGGCCTGGGCAACGGCCGAACACATGACAAGGCTGATGGCCGCAGCGGCCAAGGTCTTCGAAAGGCGCATGTTCTTCCCCAGCGGTCGATTCGACTGGGTCGAAACTGCCACAAGCTCCGCGGGTTGTCATCGATTGCGATGCAGGCAGGCTTAATGGCGAAGCCCGGCCTGTCGGGGCCGGGCTTCGGGTCAGACCGGGGATCCGGTTGTCAGATCGACTGCTCGATCCAGCTCTGCAGCTGGTTCTTGGGCGCCGCACCCACCTTGGTGGCGGCGACCTGGCCGCCCTTGAAGACCATCAGCGTCGGGATGCCGCGCACGCCATACTTGGAGGGCGTCGAGGGATTCTCGTCGATGTTGATCTTGACGATCTTGGCCTTGGGGCCAAGGCTGGCGGCGATCTCTTCCAGCGCCGGGCCGATCATCTTGCAGGGGCCGCACCACTCGGCCCAGAAATCCACCACCACCGGCGTATCGGACTTCAGGACGTCGGCCTCGAAGGACTGGTCGGACACCTTGTGCGTGGACATGGAAACCTCTTGGGGATGGGGGCGGGATTCGCCCCTTTGCGTGATGTCGGGAAGGTAGGAGTGGCCCTCCCCCCGGTCAAGGGCGCATCACGTGAATCTGATGGGCCGCGCGGTCGAGCAGATCATCGTCCAGGATCAGTAGCTTGGGTGCCTCTGTATAAAGCAGTGCCAGCACGATTGCAGTACCGGGATGTATGCGGCGCAGGGCTTCGCGATAGGCGGCCATCTGTTGCACATGCGCCGGATCGAGGTCCGACGGGCCAGCCGGTACCCGCTGCCCGGTCTTGAAATCCACCGCCAGGATGCGGTCCGGCGTGACCACCAGCCGGTCGATGCGGCCGACAACCTTTCCGAGGCCGGGGAGGTCCACGGCGAGCGGTATCTCCGACAGCCCGCCTGGCGCGAAGACGTCCTGCATCTCCGGCCGCTCAAGCATCTTAAGCACGGACGCCGCGGCCTCCGGCGCGT
>JBGSNJ010000213.1:0-5335 GCA_041739715.1 Aestuariivirga sp. | reverse complement strand
ACCGCGAGCGTTGCGACGAGAGTCTTGCCTTCACCGGTCTTCATCTCGGCAATCATGCCTTCGTGAAGCACCATGCCGCCAATCAGCTGAACGTCGAAATGCCGCAAACCCAGGGTGCGCTTGGAAGCTTCGCGCACCGTGGCGAAGGCCGGGACGAGGAGGTCGTCGAGGCTCTTGCCGGCGGCCACTTCGTCCTTGAAAGTCTGGGTCCGGGCGCGGAGTTCGGCGTCCGACAGGGCTGCCAGCGCCGGCTCCAGCGCGTTGATTTCATCAACCCTTGGCTTGTACTTGGTAACCTTGCGATCGTTGGTGGTGCCAAAGATTTTTGCGGCCAGGCCGCGCAGTCCGAACATGTGATTCGCATCCTTCAGGGGAGGGCGACAGGCCCCGGGAAATGCCGCTTTCTAGTCAAGTTGTCCGGCGGGGGCAATTGGCCGTCTCGTGGCACGTTCCGACATAGGCCCATGGCCTCGCCATTTCAATGTGTTGCATCTGGGCAACAGCTCTTGCAATCCGCCATTTGCGCCAATTCCGCCCCTTGCAAGGGCAGGTGGGCCGGACCAATGTGCGCCGTCGGTTTTCGGCCCCGGACAGATTCTCCGGGGAGCATATTCTTGCCTTGTTTGACGCCCAAGAGGCGGCGGAACGCGGTTCGAATGTCCGTGAACCGGACCTGCAATCGGTGGATTTAATGCTGCGACTTAAAACGATCCTGAGAACGTCCTTGCTGGCCAGTGCGCTCGCCGTGGCCTGGCCGCTGGCGGGTTCCGCCCAGGAAGCGAAGGAAGACAAGGTCATCGCCATTGTCAACGGGCATGAAATCCGCACCTCCGAGGTCCAGATGGCAACCGACGATATCGTCGGCCAGCTTCCCGACCTGCCGCCCAAGCTGCGCTATCCCTTCGTGGTCGAGTACCTCATCGAGCGTCATCTGCTGGCGCAGTATGCGGTGAAGGAAGGAATCGCCGAAACCGACGAGTACAAGCGCCGCCTGGCGCTCTATCAGGCCAAGGCCCTGCGCGATGCCTACTTCTTCCAGACCATCCGTCCGCAGGTGACGGAGGAGATGATCAAGGCAGCCTATGACGAGGAAGCCGCGAAGGTGGCTCAGACTGAGCGCATCCGCGCCCGTCACATCCTGTTGGGCACCGAGAAGGAGGCCCAGGACATTCTCGACAGGCTGAACAAGGGCGAGGATTTCGCCGCGCTGGCCAAGCAGTACAGCCTCGACGGATCGAAGGATTATGGCGGCGATCTGGGTTACTTCACGGCGCCCGAAATGGTCGTCGAATTCTCGACGGCGGCCTTCGCGCTGAAGGCTGGAGAAATCTCGCAGCCGGTGAAGACCGATTTCGGCTGGCACATCATCAAGCTGGAAGACCGAAAGATGGGGGCGGCCCAGCCCTATGATCAGGTCAAGTCGGCCATCCGCAACGTGCTTCTGCGCCGCAAGGTGCAGGAGGCGATGGACAAGATCCGTGCAGCCTCGAAGGTCGAGATCGTCGACGAGGATCTCAAGAAATACGCCGAGGATGCCGCAAAGGCGGCCAAGACATTCCAGGACAAGCAGGCCGGCCAGGCGGGTCAGACCGTCGTCCCGGCTGCGGAGGGCGGTGATGCGCCGGCCACCACCGGCAAGGGCGATCTCCAGCTCCAGCAATAGGTTTCGTCGTCCGGGCTAGCGAGGGGGCTGTCGATGGGACATCAGGTTTCGCCACTGGCACCGGAGCGCTTTCCCGAGCTTCCGCCGATTCGCGGCGTGCGGCTGGCGACTGGCGAGACGGGCATCCGCTACAAGAACCGTCCTGACCTTCTGCTGGCGGTCATGGATCCGGGCACCGCAGTGGCGGGCTGCTTTACCAAATCCAAGTCGCGCTCGGCCCCGGTCGATTGGTGCGTCGAAAGTCTCGCGGCGGGCTCGGCCCGGGCTGTCGTGATCAACGCCGGCAATGCCAATGCCTTTACCGGCAAGGCGGGCGTGGCCACGGTCAAGGCCGTGGCGAGTGCCGCGGCCCGGCACTTGAAGTGCAAGCCGCACGACATCTTTCAGGCCTCCACCGGCGTGATTGGCGAGCCGCTCAATCCCTCACCGATTACCGCCGCGCTTCCGCAGCTGATGGAAGCGGCGCGGTCTGACGCATGGAGCGAAGCCGCCCGCGCGATCATGACCACCGACACCTTCGCGAAGGCCTGCACGGTCACGGCGAAGCTCGACGGCAGGACGGTCACCATCAACGGCATCGCCAAGGGTTCTGGCATGATTGCGCCCGACATGGCGACCATGCTGGTCTTCATCTTCACCGATGCGGCAATTCCTTCGAAGGTCCTGCAGAAGCTTCTGTCGCGCAGCGTTGGCAGCAGCTTCAACTGCATCACCGTCGATGGCGATACCTCGACGTCGGACACCGTGCTGATGTTTGCAACCGGTGCGGCCGGAAAACCGGCAAAGGCGCTGGCATCGGCAGCGGATGCCCGTCTCAAGGGCTTCGCCAAAGCGCTCGACAGCTTGTGCCTCGATCTCGCGCTGCAGGTGGCCAGAGATGGCGAAGGCGCGGAAAAGCTGATCGAGATTGCGGTCACCGGCGCTGAGAATGACAAGGCGGCCCATCGCATCGCCATGTCGATCGCCAATTCGCCCCTTGTGAAGACCGCCATTGCCGGAGAGGACGCGAACTGGGGCCGTGTCGTCATGGCCATCGGCAAGGCCGGCGAGAAGGCCATCCGCGACAAGCTGCGCATCACCATCGGCGGCGTGACCGTGGCGCGCAATGGCATGCGCGATCCGGCTTACAGGGAGGCCGAGATCATGCCGCACATGAAGGGGCGGCATGTGGTGATTACCGCAGACGTGGGCGTGGGCAAGGGCAAGGCGCGGGTCTGGACCTGCGACCTGACCCATCGCTACATCGACATCAACGGCTCCTACCGCAGCTGATGAAGATCGTCCTGGTTGCCGCCGTGGCGCTGGTAGATGCCGATGGCCGCGTCCTGATCTCGAAGCGGCCGGAAGGCAAGCAATTGGGCGGCCTGTGGGAATTTCCTGGCGGCAAGGTGGAAGCGGGCGAACGTCCCGAAGCTGCATTGATCCGTGAACTGAAGGAAGAACTCGCCATCGATGTGGCAGAGTCCTGTCTTGCGCCGCTCACCTTCGCCAGCCATGCCTATGATGACTTTCATCTGCTGATGCCGCTCTATGTCTGCCGCCGCTGGCAGGGCACGGTGCGCGGTGCGGAGGGGCAGGAACTGGCCTGGGTGCGGCCGTTGCGCCTGCGCGACTATGCGATGCCGCCGGCAGACATTCCGCTCATTCCCCATCTGATCGATCTGCTCTGAGCTTCTGCTCCGGCACACGCAGGGCGTCCGCCAGCCGCGCCTTGGCGCTGCCGGGCTTCAGGGGTTGCTGCTGGCTTTCATGCGGTGCCCAGCCGGTGAGCCAGGCCACTTCGAGCGTGGCGCGGATGCGGCCGTCCGCGTCGGCGAAATTGGCATGATAGGCATTGACGGCCGCCCCCAAGAGTCCGCGCGTGACGGGTTTGCGCGACCGGCCCGCAAGAGGATTGGAATAGCCCAGGGCCTGGATCTCATGGATCAACGACACCGCATCGGCATAGCGAACGATGGTGCGGTCGAGATCTGCGACCGGGAGCGCAAAGCCCGCCCACTGCAGCAGGGCGCCCAGCTCCTGCATGCCGATCATCGGCGCCACGCGCGGCGAGACCCCGCCAGTGATCAGGACTTCGGCAGCGAGCCACGACTGGCGGAGCTCCGTCAGGCTGTCGCCGGCAAGGAGGCAGGCGAGGAAGAGTCCGTCGGGCCGCAGGGCACGGCGCATCTGGACCAGGAGGCCCGGGACATCATTGGCCGTCTGCAGATCGAGAATGCTGAAGATCGCGTCGAAAGACTCCGCCTCGAGGCCAAGTACCTCGTCGGCGGCCGGGGCGAACGGCACGGCCCTGTCGATCTTTCCGGACGGCATCAGCCGTTCGGCGATATGGTCGGGATCGGCGGCAATGACCGCGGCCTTGGCGAAGCGGCGGGTCACGAGATCCAGGCGGTCGGCCACTTCCTCGGCGATGGTGCGGGTCAGAACATTGGGCTCGTGACCGTGTGTCCGGGCCAGCCGCCGGGCCAGCAGGGCGCGGTCGAAGATCGGCCCTGCCGGTGTCATCCTGCGAGGAGTTCCTGCTGCAGCAGTGTCCAGCTGTCCCTGTCGGGTGCCGACATGACCCCGCCCTGGTGGATGGTGGCGCTATAGGGCCTGCCGTCGAGGAGCGCAGAGAAGCCTCCCGCTTCGCCATGGAGCAGCACGCCCGCGGCATGGTCCCAGGGCATCAGCTTGTAATGCAGCGAGAAATGGCACAGGCCTTCGGCAACCATGCGGTACTCATAGGCCGCACAGCGGTAGCTGAAACTGGCCTTGGTCTTGGACAGATTGGCAACCGTGCGGGATCGCAGGGGTTCCGGCATGATGTACCACGAGCAAAGACCGGTCATTTCGCTGACCGGTGCGGGCTTTGCGACTTTGAGATCATGGGTCCTGCCCGATGCATTTTCGGCCCAGGCGCCCTCGCCCTTCAGGGCCTTGCGCCAGTCACGGCCGACGGGATCGTAGATCAGCCCCGCAACGGTAACGCCCTTCTGGATCACCGAAGCCATGACGCCGAAGAGCGGAAGGCCCCAGGCAAAGTTGCTGGTGCCGTCGACAGGATCGACGATGATGGCGAGTTCCGCGTCGCCGATGCCGTCGAGCAAGCTGCGGTCGCGCTCCACCGATTCCTCGCCGATGAAGCGGGCGGTGGGGAAGGCCTTGGCGCAGGCGTCCCGTATCTGCCATTCAGCCTTCTCGTCGGCATCGGTCACCAGGTCCAGCGCGCCGGTCTTCTCGCGGATGCCGCCATCGCCGAGGCTTCGGAACCGCGGCATGATCTGGGTGTCCGCCGCCTCCGTCATGATGGCAGCGAGGCGGTCGAGGTCGGTCCGGCGAAAGGTCATGTCTGGGGTGCTCCGTTCGCGCCACTGGTTAGACGATCGCAGTTTAGGAATCCAATGTTCTGGCCCGCTCTGCTAGCATGGCGGCATGCGGATGGATGTGGCTGAGCTGCGGCTGAAGGCCTGGCGCGGGCTGGTGGACTTTCTGACCCCCTGCCAATGCCTGATCTGCCATCAACCAGCCGGCGAGGCGCAGGGCCTCTGTGCGGCCTGCTGGGCCGGGCTCACCCATCTCGATGAGCCTGCATGCAACATCCTCGGCACACCTTTCACCTATGAGCAGGGGCCGACGGCCGTGAGCGTGGTGGCGCTGGCCAACCCGCCGGCCTGGGACCGGGCGCGGGCG
>JBGSNJ010000210.1:0-4490 GCA_041739715.1 Aestuariivirga sp. | reverse complement strand
ACCGCGAGGCGGCGCTGGCCTATGTCCGCTTTGCCGCCACGGCGGAGGCTCAGCGCGCCTTCGCGTCCCATCACGGGCAACCGGCCCACGCAGCCGTCTGGGATGACCCCACGGTCAACCAGAGCTTTGGCGGCTGCTATGCGCAGACCCGTGCCACCATGGAGGCCTGCTGGGTCCGCCCGCGCTACGATGGCTATCTTGCCTTTCAGGAGGCGGGCGGTCCTCTCGTCGAGTCACATCTGCGCGGCGACATCGGCGCGGATCGGCTCCTCGATACCCTGGCGCAACTCCACGCCGGCAGCTAGACGGCGCGTGGACCGCCGATCCGGCGCGACAGTTTTTCGGCCGCCTTGATGACGCTGACGATGAGATGTTCGCGGTTGGGCCTCGCCAGCCGCTGCTCGGGCACCACCACGCTCAGCGCCGCGATGCAGTGGCCCGCTGCGTCGATGATCGGGGCGGCAATGCAGCCGGCATGTTCGTTGGCCTCGTTCAGCTCGGTCGCGTAGCCCTGGCGGCGGTAGCGCCGGACCTGGGCGACGATCTTCTTGATGTCCATCGTCGCCTTGCCCGAAGGCGACTGGCGTACGGTTGCTGCAAGCAGCCTTGTCAGCGCCTTGTCGTCGAGATCGGAGACCAGCAGCCGTCCGGCCGCCGCCCAATTGATGGGCACGCGCGAGCCGACATTGCTGATGATGCGCAAGGGTCGCACGCCCTCTTCCTTGAGCAGCACCATCATCTGGTCGTTCTCCAGCACCGAGAGCTGGACTGTCTCGCCCGTCTCGTTGCGCAGTTCCTCGGCCACGATGCTGCCGTCGCGCAGCAGGTCGACATGGCCGTGGTAAGCCATGCCGAACTCGTAGAGCTTGCGGCCCAGGTAGAGGCCGCTGCCCTTGCCGGACGGCTCGATGCAATTGGCTTCCGTCAGGGTCCGGACCAGCTCGTAAGCGGTCGACTTCGGGATGGAGAGCGCTTCGATGATCTGCGCCACCGTCAATGGTCCGCCGCGCTGCAGCATGAGATCGAGAATATCGAGCGCGCGACGGAGGCTGCGGGAGCCGGTCGACTCGTCTTCGATGACCGGCGGCCGGCTCGCCTTGCGCATGTTCTTCAGGGCAATGGGCTGCGAGACACTCATCTGGGTTTCCCATCCTGTGGACTACGGTCCGGTATCTGGTATTTGTGGAATTGGGCGAAATGGAACCGGAACATGAAAATCATCGATATCGAGGTCATCGAACTGCGCGTTCCCGGCTGGACCGGGGAGACGTTCGACGGCTCATACGACAATTGCCTCGTCCTCGTCCACACCGACGAAGGCATGACGGGGATTGCCGAAGTCGACAGCGTGCCCGCGGTGATCCGCGCCATCGTCGATGCGCCACGGTCCCACACCCATGCCATGGGACTAAAGCAGGTTCTACTCGGCCAGGACCCAAGCGATGTCGAGGGCTTGTGGGACCGGATGTATGATCTCACCAGCTACTACGGCCGGCGCGGCGTGGTGATTCATGCCATTTCCGCTGTGGATATCGCGTTGTGGGATCTGCGCGGAAAGATGCAGGGCAAGAGCCTTGGCCGGCTTCTCGGCGCGCCGCAGCGCGACCGGGTCCTGGCTTACGGAACCGTGTATCCCCTGGGCGAGACTCCAGACGAGGTTCGCCAGACCATCGACCGGGGGCTGAAGCTCGGCCTCAAGGCCATCAAGATCGTGGCCGACCCCTTCTGGCGGGACGATCTCGCCAAGACGGAAGGCCTCATCCGGGCGGCGCGCGCGCATGTCGGCCACGACATCCGGCTCATGGTGGATGCCGCGACGGCCTGGTCCAGGGCGGAGGAAGGCCTGCCCCTGATGCCCATCTTCAAGGACAATGACTTTCATTGGGTCGAGGCGCCGCTGCCAATCGACGACCTCGACGGCCACGCGCGCTTCCAGGGCTTCGGCATTCCCATCGGCGGCGGCGACCTCGGGCTGACAACTCGCTACGAGTACGAGGAGGCCTTCGTCCGCGGCAAGATCGACATTGCCCAGCCGGACGTGACCATGGCCGGGGGCATCACCGAGCTGATGCGCATTGCCGGACTGGCCAGAAAGCTCGGCCGGCGCGTGGTCACGCATGGCTACAAGTCGAACATCACCATCGCCGCCAACCTCGCCTTCCTGTCGCAGCATTGGATGGACGAGCCTTGCGAATACTCCACCAGCCAGTCGCCGCTGCGCTGGGAGCTCACCCGCGAGACCTTCCCCATCGGCCCGGACGGTCGGATCGCCGTGCCGGATCGTTCCGGCCTCGGCGTGTCCCTCAACCCGGAGACGGTCGCGAAATACCGGATCGGATAGCTCTCGTCAGCGGTCGGCCCGCCAGCGCGCGACAAGCTCCTCGTTGAGCGCGATGCCGAGGCCGGGGCCGGTCGGCAAATCCATGTAGCCGTCCACCACGGCGGGCTCCGGCGAGACGAGTTCGCGCCGCAGCGGACTGTCGAAGACATGCGGCGAGACATATTCGAAGACCGGCGCCGCCGGACAGGCCGCCTGGAAATGCCGGCCGACTGCCGAAGTGATGCCGGTCTTCCAGCCATGCGGCACGACCTCCGCGCCCATGATCTCGCAGAGGTCGGCAATGCGCCGGATCTCGGTCAGGCCGCCCCCGCGCCCGATGTTGGGCTGCACGACGCCCACCTTGCCGACAGTCAGCCACTCGCGGATCTCGAAGCGGGTGGCCGCAGCTTCGGCACCGCAGATGCGGATGGCACTCCGCTCCGCCAGGCGGGCATGGCCAGCGAGATCGTCGTGCTGCAGGGCTGCCTCGGCGAAGAAGATGTTGTGATCGGCGATGCGCTCCAGCACGAAGAGCGCATCATGCCAGTTGTGCCAGCGATAGCCGAAGTCGATGGCGAGAAGGATGTCGTCGCCGAGTGCCTTGCGTCCCTCCCCGATGCGGCGGATCAGCTCGAGATCCGTGACGAGATCGTAGAAGAGCACCTCCATCTTCACGGCACGGAATCCCGCCTCGAGCGCCATGTCGAATTGCCGGAAGATCTCCGCCATCAGGTCGTCGATGCTGCGGCCCTGGGCCAGGCCGGGATAAATCGTGCAGTAAGGCCTCAGCTTCGTTCGCCGCGCGCCGCCCATGAGCTTGTAGGCCGGCAGGCCCAGCTGCTTGCCGGCCAGATCGTGAAGCGCAATGTCGATGGCGGAGATGGCATGCATGCCGAGGCCGCGGCGGCCCGGCCAGAAGGTTCCCTCATAGAGCTTCTGCCAGAGGCCCGCGATCTCGACAGGATCCTCGCCGACAAGGATCTCGCCCGCATTGCGGCTCCACAGATGGGCCGTCGGCATGTCGATGAAGCTCTTGACCACCGATGGCGGCGCATCGGCCTCGCCAAAGCCCACCCGCCCATCCTCGTCGTGAACCTTGACGATGACCGTGTCGGCCGTGCCGTCGAGATCATTGGCCGACCCCGCCGGCGAAATCACCGGGATCGCTTCGATCCGTGCAATCCTGCTCACCATTGCGAGCCCTCCCTTGTTTGGCCGACACTAGGTCATTCCGTATTCCCAGACAAATGTCCGGTGCGGCGGACGTCCTCCCGGTTTCGTCATTGACGCCCCATGGGGCAGACAATACTGTCGCCCACAGAGCGGCATCCCGTCTCCATCGTCATCGCAAGCGCAGCACCTGTTTCCTCATGAGCTATGTCGAACTGAAATCCGTCCGGAAGCGATTTGGCGATACGGAGATCATTCACGGCATCGACCTCGGCATCGAGAAGGAAGAGTTCACCGTCTTCGTCGGCCCATCCGGGTGCGGCAAGTCCACGCTGCTGCGCATGATCGCCGGGCTCGAGGACCTGCAGGACGGCAGCATCCACATCGGCGGCACGCGGGTGGACCAGCTCCAGCCGGCGGAACGCGGGATTGCCATGGTCTTCCAGAACTATGCGCTCTATCCGCACATGACCGTCTTCGAGAACATGGCCTTCGGTCTGAAGATCGCGAAGACCGCGGCCGCAGACATCCGCGCAAAGGTCGAACACGCCGCCTCCATCCTGCAGATCGCGGAGATCCTGCAGCGCCGCCCGCGCGAATTGTCCGGCGGGCAGCGGCAGCGGGTGGCCATCGGGCGCGCCATCGTGCGCGAGCCGAAGGTCTTCCTCTTCGACGAACCGCTGTCCAATCTCGATGCCAAGCTGCGCGTGCAGATGCGCCTCGAACTGACGCGCTTGCGCCGGCAACTCCGCGCCACCATGATCTATGTGACGCATGATCAGGTCGAGGCCATGACGATGGCGGACCGCATCGTGGTGCTCAACCAGGGCCGGGTGGAACAGGCCGGCCGTCCACTCGATCTCTACCATGCGCCGCGCAACCGTTTCGTTGCGGGCTTCATCGGGTCGCCAGCGATGAATTTCCTGGAGGGCACCGTCACCGCCGCGGCAGGACGCGGCGTCACCATCGCGCTCCCCGGCGGCGCGACGATCACGGTTCC
>JBGSNJ010000184.1:0-18608 GCA_041739715.1 Aestuariivirga sp. | reverse complement strand
CGCGAAGCATGTGACCAAGACCGACAGCGGCCACGTCATCCACCACGACAACCCGCAACTCGTCACCGACTCGATCCGCGAAGTCGTCGACGCGGTGCGCGCCGGCGAGACTGCCCTTGAGCCGTGACGGTTCGGCCGGCTTGCCGTCCACCCGTGTTCGCAACATGACGGGCTCGACATGCGGCACCGGCGCTGGCCCGACTTCAGAAGGCGGAGGTAAGGGACATGAGACGCGCAGCACTTATCGCTACGACCCTTGCCACCGCAATCGCGTTCGCAACAGGCGCCGCGGCGCAGGATGGCGCCAACCTCGCCAAGTATGAGGCGGCGCTCGACGGTGCCAAGGCGAAGTACCCACTGAAAGCGGTCCTGATCGGCATCGCGGAGGGCGGCGGAGAGCCTTGGCTCGCGGCTCGCGGCGAAAGCTTGACCGGCGTTCCTGCGACCCCCGACATGCGCTTCAGAAACGGCGCGGTCGCCATCACCTGTCTCGGTGTCCTGTTGCTAAGGTTGCCCCCCATGTAGCGACTTCCGGTTCTGGCCCTAAGCTGCCCATCCCCCTTCAACGCGTTGAGTCTGCTTTTAGGACACGAGCTGAAGCGTCCTTGAAATCGAAGGCTCTACGTTTGCATCGAGGGCCATGCCAGCAACTGAAATTGTTTCCGCACCGTGACGGTCGTCACAGCGGAGGTCGTCGAACCCGGTTACACAGGGATCATCAACCGAGAGGGTACGCAGATGACCAACCACTTTCACCACACTTCTCGCATTGCAACCGCACTGTTCGGAGCCGCGTCACGCCGCCGGTTTTCTATGCCGAACGGAATGGACCGTCGCTTCTTCGCTGACATCGGCCTTAGCCAAAGCGACATTATTGCGCTGCACACTCGCTGACATCCCAATCCTTGTAGTCTCCCCCCGCCTGCAACGGGCTGCCCTTGGGCAGCCCTTTTTCTTCGGCGGGATGCACGCGGCTCTGGTCGATGTCGTAGCCTTGCTGAGCCGCTCAGAGCGTCGGGTATCGAGTATCAAGGCTGCCCGGCTACGGCGCCCGTCGGCCGCTATAGGTCCACTCAAGGCCTCGTTCGCGGCCGCCAAGCGATCAGTATTGCCGTGAGAACGACGAGTACGATGGTGATCTTGAGGGCTGCCGGGCTATTGCTCGGAAACAGAAATGAGTTGAACTGCACTGGATGCCCCTGCACCAGCGGTTGTTCTGGCGGTTCTTCACCGAATTGATGTCGCGTGGCATACGGGGGAGACCTTAACAGCCCGTTTACCCTGCAGGCCGCTGATGACCGACCTAGACGCCCTCGACCGGTATCTGAGTTCCGAGCAGTCACCGGAGAACACGATGCAGCTCTCGGACCTCGACGGTTTCCTGACCGGCGTGCTCTGCTCGCCGGAGGTGATTATGCCCAGTGAGTGGCTGCCCGTTGCGCTTGGGCAGCCAGAAATTGATGCTCCGCCCGAGATCATTGAAATGATCCTCGCCCGCTACAACGAAATCGTCGACGGCCTGAACGACCACCCTCCATATCTGGAACCCCTGTTCTGGGAGGCCAAAGAGGGCCACGTCATCGCCATGGACTGGTGCGAGGGCTTCATGGATGCGCTGCACCTGCGAGAGAGTGCTTGGGAGCCGCTGATGCGCTCGGAGGAGGGCTTGGAGCTGATGTTCCCGATCTTCGCCCATCTCCTCGACGATGAGGGCAACTCACTTGTGGGCGCCAAGCAGGAGCAGTTGAACGCCCTTCTGGACGCGGCCGCGGAGCGCATCCCCGACGTGGTGCCGAAGATCTACGGTTATTGGCGGGATAGGGCTGGCAAGTCATTGAATTCGTAGGAGGCAGGGGAGGTTCCTGCTCAAACGAAGGAACTATGCCACTTCGCTAATAGTACTATTAGCGGGATGACAGGGTTCCTTCGTTTGAGCGTGGGCCGGGGGTCGGTTGCGGGACACTATGTGCCGCACATCCTCGCCATTGGATTGCACGCCCTGCTCTAGCGGTGTCGACGGAGAGCTTCTAGGTCACTGCGGGTGAGGCCGACATCGCGCAGCAGGCGATCGTCAAGCTCATCCAGTGCTCGCAAGGTTCTGCGCCGAGTAAAGATGTGGCTGAGGCCATCGGTGATACTGGAAATCATTGGAAAGGTGGCTGTGTTGCGCATGGCTGGTTCTTTCTGATGTGTTGATTGTGGACTTATAAGAGACCTCGCCCATCGGTGCTGTGACGGGGATCACGGTTGTTTCATTTTGTCGTCGCCGCAGAGGCCTTGCGTTGCCGCCACATTAGCGCGGCAGATTGTCGATGCACTGATCTTCAGCCCACGGATGCCCAGATCAATGCAGACCGATTAGCCGACAGTCCCGCGGATTGCGGGATATCCGACGCTTGCTTCTCATGTAGACGCTTCGCCGGCCGAGCCGTAGAGTGACGCGGAATAGCTTGTGGAGGGCATTAGTAATGGGGGATGAGATCAGGTGGGGTATCTTGGCAACCGGCTGGATTGCCGAGTTGTTCGTTCAGGACTTGCAGTTGACACGGCGTCGTGTGACGGCAGTCGGCTCGCGCACCATAGAAAGCGCTAAGCGGCTTGCTGACAGGTTTGGAATTCCGACAGCCCACGGCAGCTACGAAGCGTTGGCGGCTGACCCGAATGTGGATGTGATCTATATCGCCACTCCGCACCCCCACCATGTAGTGGCGGCCAGGCTGGCACTGAATGCGGGCAAGCACATTCTTGTCGAGAAGCCCTTCACCATCAACGCGCGAGAAGCCGCGGAGATTGTCGCCCTTGCAGAGGCAAAAAACCTCGTCGTTCTGGAGGCGATGTGGACACGGTTTCTGCCGCATATGTGCCGGATCCGCGAGATTATCGCCGCTGGGACCATTGGCGAAATTCGCTCGCTGATCGCTGACCACACACAGAAATTACCTGAAGATCCGAAACACCGACTGAATGACCTCGCACTGGGGGGCGGCGCGCTGCTGGATTTGGGGATCTACCCGATTTCATTCGCGTGGGATGTTCTGGGCAAGCCTGACACTATCAAGGCCTCCGCGACCTTCAAAGCAACCGGCGCAGATGCGCAAGTCGCGACGATCTTCCACTATCCGTCCGGTGCCATTGCGACCACCCTATCCTCCAGTGACAGTGCGGGGTCAAACCGCGCAAGCATTGTCGGTACCAAGGGGCGGATTGAAATAGACCACGTCTGGTACTCTCCCACGAAATTCCGGGTCTATGACAATTCTGGCGTCGTCACTGAGGCGTTTGACGGTGCGGTTGAAGGTCGGGGCATGCAGTTTCAGGCGGACGAGACCGAGCGCCTCATTGCCATGGGTGTGGCGGCGAGCGAGATCATGCCGCCCGGGCAGTCCGTCGAAATCATGCAGACGCTGGATGAGGTGCGGGCGCAGATCGGGCTGAAGTATCCTACCGATTAGGTTCTGTACTCGGCTACGACTATCCAATCATAAAGTGCAGATACGCCATCCCGTGAGAGAGGTTCTGCGTCTGAGCTTCGGGATGGAAGGTGCCTGCAGTTTTCCGTCTCGCTGACAACAGCACAGGCGCGGCGGTCGCCCCAAATGGACCACCTCCGTGGTGGGGCCAGATCGGAGGTAAGCCAATGGGAGACAGCAACGACAGGAAGCCACCTCTCGTGGCCTCTTGCCGCAAGATGCGTGGGACGAGTGCGTGGCAAACAAAAAATGGCCAGCCTCAAGTCGAGGAGACTGGCCAGTTGCGCCCGCAACGGCGGAGGTAGGAAACATACGCTGCTGCGGGTTTCTGTTTGCGCCTAAAGCGCAAGTTCCAAGGTTACCGCGACTTGATCAATCTGTAGAGGTAGATCAGAACACAGGCGCCAATCACGGCCGCAATAAGCTGTCCGACGATCCCGCCGAGGCCGATACCTACGAGTGACAGCAAGAAATTGCCAACCACTGCACCCACGATGCCAAGAACGATGTTCAACAGAAGCCCGGTATCGAACTTCATCACCTTTTAAGCAATCAAGCCCGCAATAGCCCCGAGCACGATAGACACAATCCAACCGAAGCCTTCCATCTCATTCCCCGCTTTCTGTCCCGTCCGCAAGTGTCATCACCGGCGGCCCAGATCCGACTATGCCTGAGCCTAGGGTCAAATCAAGGGGCGCGCAGACGCTGCACCGCCTGCCTCACCCGTCTCTCGCGAGGGCCACCTTGCGTTTCTAGCGTTGCCGCTCGTGCGATTGATGCTGTCTGCCGCTCTCAGTGATGGCTGTCAGACGATTGCTGGCTAGTCAGTGCTGTTCAAGCTAGAAATCCGCACGAGCCAGCTTCCATCGGATTGTCGTTCAAGGACGTTGAGAGACGTTCCGTTGCCCGTCACATGGCCCTCAGAGTACGTCGCTAAACACCATGCAAGATCACCTGAACTTCCGGCGTGGACAATCGTGAGCCTCTTCTCTCCACTTGCGTCTTGTGTCCAAACCTTGTGCAACTCCTCTATCTCCAACCGGCCGCGCGCGGGCGGCGCATAGGGCGAATGCAGCTCGCCGTCGGATGTGTAGACTTTGGCGCAGGCGAGCGCGTCGCCTGCCTGATAGGCTTTGGCGTAGACGTCAAGCAAAGCCTGTAACTCTTCGCGGATTGTCATTTGCCCTCCGTAGTTGCTGCAATTGCAGTGACAGGCAGCGGCTGTCCTCGACACCAAGGGGTGCTGCAGTCCCTGCAGCATCGTCACCCGTGACTACCCAATACCGCAGACGCTTACACGGCGCAGCAAGCTTCTCTCAATAGCTCTGTCGAATTCCACTGCCGAGTTTTCAGTTGGTAAGTTCGATGCTAGATCTGCTCAAGAAGTCACTTCACGAGGGGATATCATGACGCATCATTCGGGAAGCTGCCTCTGCGGGCAAATTCGCTACGAAACTTCTGCCGATCCCATCCGCGTGACGACCTGCTACTGCCGTTTCTGCCAGCGCGCTACCGGCTCACCCGCCTTCATCGAACCAATCTTCCGCGAGGAGGACTTGCACATTCTGCAGGGCCGTATGGCTGTCTACGACCACCGGTCGGAAGGCAGCGGCAAGATCATCCATGTGAATTTCTGCGCAGTCTGCGGTACCAAGATCTTCCTTGGCTTCGAGCGATTTCCCGGTCTCATCGGTCTCTATGCGGGAACCTTCGACGATCCCGGTTGGTTTGAAATCCAGCTCGACAACTCGAAGCACATCTTCCTTGAGGCAGCATTGGACGGCACGATCATTCCACCGGGCTTCGTCACATACCGCGCTCATGCGCAGGAGCAAGACGGAACGCCCTGCAAAGCCACCATCTACGAGGACCTTCATTTGATTGGCACGCGACGGCGCGCCGAGTAACTTCGAATTCATTTTGCTGACTGAACGACTTTAAGGCAACTCACTGATGGGTGCCTCGCAGGTGCAGCGGGATGCTCTTCTCGATCACGCCGCAGGGCGCATCTCTGACGTGGTGCCCAAGATCGCCGGCTTGTGGACGATAAACGCGGGCGGCCGTTGAATTCGTGATTGGCCGGCCGACGGCAACCTCAAACGAAGGAACTCTGTCACCTCGCTAATAGTACTACTAGCGGAGTGACAGAGTTCCTTCGTTTGAGCGCCGACGGGGGAGGGTGGGGGATCACCGCCACACAAGCCCACCATCATCCCCCGCAAGTTGTCCATCGTGCCCACCAGCGGCTTCTCCAGTCGATCCATCCAGCTTGACCGATCTTCTTCATGCACCTGTGATGCTTCAAGATCATCCTCTGGCCAGCCTGAGACCCATCCCCCGCATACCCCGCTCAGGCGCAACTCGGCAGATGGCCTTGCCTGTCCTTCGGTTTGGCGTGGCTGTCTGCCTTTCTCTGCGGTGGGGTGTCTGCCGCACGTCGAGAAGCGAGCCACACCCTTGGGGAGGGTGAAACCGCACATCAAAACTGGCTTGACCACAAATTACCTTGGGGTAGGTTGAAGGTGATCGATGTTTCTCTGAGGTCATCGATTGTTTCCTACCTTGGCCCGGCGCAACCCTGTCGCCGGGCCCTTTGTTGTGTCGAGCTTCGGCTGTTGCCAGCCTCTGGTAGGGGTGAGGGGCGCCCATCGGGATCTGGGATCACGGGCCACTGGCGGCAGCATGGGGTGTCGCCGGAGCTGCAAAAAGGAGGAAAAAAACTGCTGTTCGCCTCTCGGGGGGTCAGTTATTCCACGCGCAGAAAGGCCCGGATTGTTTCTTCTTGAAGGATTTAAATATTATCAAATCAATGGCTTATCTGCTAGTCAAGAGTAAGCGTGCATCGGCGTGCCGCTAAGCCGTATTATCGGCGCTATAAAGGGAAAAAAATTTGCTGTCCGCCTCCCAGTAGAGTGGTGGCGTATGTCGGTCGTGACCGTGGCTGGGCGAGCGGACCTATTCCCAGCTAGACGGGGGCGCTTTCGCTGCCACCGCTTAGGTGCCGAGCGCGAAGATTGATGGCATTTTACTTCACCACTTTCTTCACACCTTTTTGCGCCGTTGGATGCAAAATACTGCGATCTTCGACAACTTTGGATTTGATCTGTTTGAGTTTTTTCAAGTATTTAGGTTTGGGCACGTCCCTAGACTTGGGCCGATCACCTTGGTGCATCGGCCCTTTTTTATTCGGCGGCGAGGCGCTGCGGTTCGAAGCGGTGCTCGACTTCGGCGAGCAAGGTGGCAATGACCCTTCCGAGCAGATCCTGCAAGTGCCAGAAGTTGCGCGTCTTCTCGAGCGTCGCCTCGTTCATGTAGAGCGCGCGGTTGATTTCGATCTGCAGCGCGTGCCGGCCGCGCAGCGGCGCTCCGTGGTTCTGGGTGATGAAACCGCCGGCATAGGGCTTGTTGCGGATGACCCGCAGGCCGGCACTAATGAACAGCTCTTCGGCCAGCTCGGTGACGGACTCGTCGCAGGATGCGCCGAAGCGATCGCCCAGCACGATATCGACGCAATCCTCGCCCGGCGGAAGAACATGCTGCGTGGCGCTTGACGGCATGGAATGGCAGTCGACCAGCAACACCTGTCCGGCCTTGGCCATGACCTCGCCGAGCAGCGCGGAAAGGGTACGGTGATAGGGCACATAGATCTGATCGATGCGCCGGACGGCCTCCGCGAAGTCCAGGCGCCCGCGATAGATTTCCTCGCCTTCGGCGACCACGCGGGGGATCGTGCCCAGCCCGCCGGCGACCCGGGGCGATGTGGTGTTCACATAACCCGGAAGTTCGCCGGTGAACATGCGGGGGTCGAGCTCATAGGGTTCCCGGTTCACATCGATGTAGCTGCGCGGCGCATGGGCGCGCAGCATCGGTGCGCCGTGGTCGATGCAGGCCCTGAACAGCTCGTCGACATAGCAATCCTCGGACTTGCGCAGGGACAGTGGCGAGAGCCGCGACTGGCGCAGAAAGGAATCCGCGTAGATGCGGCCGCTGTGCGGCGAGTTGAATACCGCTGGCGCCAGCCATTGCGGTGGCGCCAGGATTTCGAACGGGGCAGGGCCGCTGTCGGAGAAACTCGTCATGTGATCCGCATCTGGTCCGCCATCACTATTGCCCAGTGCGGCGCTCCTGTCCACAGGTGCGAGCGCCGGTTCACACGGCGTTTACCGCTTCGGACCTAGAGTCTGGAACAGTTGCGCAACGGGGTTCACAAAGGCCCGGAAAGCTGTCTACATTGAGCACCATGGCGAAGATCATACTGGCCGAAGACGACGAGGACATGCGCCGTTTCCTTGTGAAGGCGCTGGAAAAGGCCGGCCATGAGGTGACCTCCTTCGGTGAGGGCGCCAGCGCTTTCGAGGAAATCAAGCAGACCAGCTTCGATCTCCTGCTGACCGACATCGTCATGCCCGAGATGGACGGCATCGAACTGGCGCGCCGTGCCTCGGAGCTGGATCCCTCCCTGAAGATCATGTTCATCACCGGCTTTGCCGCTGTTGCCCTGCATCCGGATTCCAAGGCTCCCAAGGATGCCAAGGTCCTGTCCAAGCCGTTCCACCTGCGCGACCTCGTCAATGAAGTCGAGCGTATGATGGCCGCCTGACACCCCTTGCGCCGCCCCCATGGGGCCGCTATACGGGCGCCACTTCAGGTCAAGCGTGGGTGGTTAGCTCAGCGGTAGAGCACTACCTTGACATGGTAGGGGTCACAGGTTCGATCCCTGTACCACCCACCATTTTCCTCTTCCCACCAGCCTTGACCAGCTACCGGCGCGCTGTGCCGTGTGCAGTAGTGGGCGTTTGCAGAGATCTGGGCGGGCCTGGTGGCGCACTCTCTCCGGGGCTGCGGCGAGTTGCTCCAGCGCTGCCACGCACACGGATGCCGACCATCGGGTGGCCGAGGCAGGAAGGGGCGGGGGCATGGCGACAGGCAGGGCCTGGCGTGCAGACCTGTTCCACGAGACCGGTGCAGCCTAAGGGTACCGCCGCAGGATGCTTTCCAGAAACGGGTTCAGCTCCTCATGCGCGTGGCCATACCAGGAGCCGTGCCCCATGCCCTGCAGCAGGTGGTACTCGGCCGTCGGGACCAGGCTCGCGAGCTCTTCCCCGTCCTGCGGCGGTGCCTGCACGTCTTCGTTGAAGGCGATGACATGCACTGGAACCCTGATGGAGGGGAGCCCGGCCCGCTGATCGAATCTCAGCGAGGCATCCCACTGCGGCACCAGCGAGGCTTCATTCTCGCCCGAGTCCATCCATTCGAGCAGCAGTTCCTTCAGCCGGGGCCAAAGGGTCCGGTCGCCGAGCGCGCGCGCCGGATAGAGCATGCTCGCGTAATGCGTCACGCCCATCAATCCGTCGAGCCGGCCGCCGGCGTTGCGGAACTCGATTTCCGCCAGCTGATAGTCCCAGCCCCAGCCAGTGCTCCAGGCGCCGGTGCCCATGACGATGGCGCAGCGGACAAGGTCGGGATGATCGATGGCGAGTTGTTGAACGATCGCCGAGCCCAGCGATGTGCCGATGAAGCGGGCCGGCCCGCGGCAGACGCTGCGGGTCAGTTCGGCCAGGTCATTGGCGAAGTCCTCGATCGCCCAGGGAAGCGGCGCAGAACAGGCCGTCTGGCCAATGCCGCGGTTGTCGAAGACGGTGCTGCGAAAGGCGCGATCGAAGTGCGGCGTCTGGAATCTCTGCCAGTCGCGGCCCATGGTACCGCCCCCGCCGACCCAGACGATGTCGGGACCGGTACCGGTCTGCTCGTAGTGAATCCTTGACGAAAGGCCTTGATGGAACGGCACCGCATCACCCTCAACATCTTGTCACCGCCGCGCGGTCGCCCGGGCGGCCTGCCACTCATGGACCAGCTGGGTTCCGTCGGTCAATCGGCACGACTCCAGTCGTATCGCGGTTCTGCGCTTGCTGCCGCCCATGTGCCTGGCGGAGGATGTCGAACGCGCGGCAGGCATCTTCTTCAAGACAGCAGGCGTTGGTCAGATGAGGCGCACTGGGAGGTCGCCCCTGCAACGTGAACCTGGTTCGCCACCTCAGTCGCGCCATTTGGTCAGGCGCGGCCGCCAGATGCCGAAGATGACGTTGGCTGTTGCGACCGCGAGCAGTATCCAGAGCGTGTTCCGCTCGGCGGAGAGCGATGCGGCCAATGTCGAAGGTTCGATCTTTCCGGCCAGCGCGTTGGCGCTTCGCTCGGCTTCGCGCTGCATCGGCCCAAGAATGCCGACGAAGCCGCTTTCGAAGACAAGGATGCCGCTGATCACCTTTGCCCAGGCCCAGCCGGCATTGTGATAGGCCTTGCTGTAGCCAAGCGCGATCAGGCCGGCAATGAGCGTCAGGCCAAGCGACGGAAAGAAGATCCAGGTGGCGATCGATCCCATGGCGCCGCGGATCAGGGCATATTCGGCCAGCGCGTCTGGTGGCGGCGCCAGACTCAGCAGCACGAGCAGGGATGCCATTGAGCCCATCAGTCCGATCGCACCGATCGTGTGTAAAAATTTCAGGAGGTGTCGCACGGCGTTTCGTCAGCGTCAGTGTTGTGCGTGTGTACACTGGCAAATGCTAGGGCATGGGAACGGCGGGATCAACTGTAGTCAAGCGGGCGGCGAGCGATCACGCAATCTGCAAGAGCCTGAAACGGAGGTACGGAACCTGTGCCGGATGGGGCGGCTCATGCCTTCGCTCTCGCTGCCGTCCTTGGAAGAGGCAAGGTGAGCAGAAAGCAGGCGATCAGCATTGCCGCCGACCCCGCAAGGCATGCCGTGATGCCGCCCCACTGGTAGAGCAGTCCGGAGAACAGGGTGCCCCCGAACCGGCCCAGGGCATTTGCGGCATAGTAGAAGCCCACGTCCTCGGCCGCCTTCTCCGATCCGGCATAGGCGAGGATGAGGTAGGAATGAACGGAGGAGTTGACGGCAAAGACGATGCCGAAGACGGCCAGGCCGAAGACGAGGACAAGGTCCGGCGCCAGACCCAACCCGCTTTGCAGGGCCACGATGATTGCAGCCGGGATCAGGGCGAGAGCGGCTGACCAAAGTTGCGCTGCGCGAACCTCCTTCGACAAGCCGTCGGGGCTGCGCGCCACAAGTGCCGGGGCGGCGGCCTGCACGAGGCCGTAGAAGATGGTCCAGAGCGCCATGAAGCCGCCGACCATGGAGAAGGTCCAGCCTGTCGAATAGAGGAACACGGGTACGCCGACGACGAACCAGACGTCCCGGGCGCCGAAGAGCATGACGCGCGCGGCCGCCAGCAGATTGACGCCCCTGGACTTGCCGAGAAGTTCGCGGGCCGAGGCGCTGGCCTTGCTCTTGCCCATCATCGCCGGAAGCGACAGCACAACGCCCGCCAGGATCAGGGCCAGCGCTGCGGCCATCACCCAGAGCGACATGCGGAAGCCGAGGAACTCCAGCAGCACGCCGCCAAAGAAGAACCCCAGCCCCTTCATGGCGTTCTTGGATCCCGTGAACCAGGCGACCCAGCGGAACAGGCGGCTTTCGGTGTCCTCGCTTCTGGCCTCGCCTTCGGCGATCTTGATGGCGGACTTCGAGGCTGTCTTGGTCAGATCCTTGGCGACGCCGCAGATACCCTGGGCCAGGACGACCCAGGCCACGGAGAGACCGGCAGCCCAGCTGGGTGACAGGGCCGAGAGAACCAGAAAGCCCGCAATCTGCGTCGACAGTCCGACTGTCAGCATGCGGGTGATGCCGAAGCGGGTGGCCAGCCACCCGCCGATGAAGTTCGCAGCGATGCCCGCTGCTTCATAGAGCAGGAACAGGAACGACAGGGTGAACGGCGAATAACCGAGCTGGAAGAAGTGCAGAAGCACAAGCATGCGAAGCGCGCCATCCGTGAGGGTGAAGCCCCAGTAGGCGGCGGTGACGATGGCGTAGTTGCGGGTCCCTGGCGTCATGGGGTTCAGATCCCGGCGTCCCGCATGTGGCAGGCGAGATCGACCATGCGGCAGGCATAGCCCATCTCGTTGTCGTACCAGGCATAGACCTTGAGCAGCGTGCCATCGGTGACGAGGGTGGAAAGGCCGTCGACGATGGAGGAGCGGGTGTCGCGGGCATAGTCGGCTGAGACCAGAGGCCGCGGCTCATACCCGAGGATTCCGGCGAGCGGACCGCCGGCTGCAGCCCGGAACAGATCATTGACCTCATCGCGCGTGGTAGCGCGGTTCAGCTCGAAGACGCAGTCGGTGAGCGACGCATTGAGCACCGGAGCGCGCACCGCGTGACCATCGAGCTTGCCCTTGAGTTCCGGATAGATCAGCGAAATGGCCGTGGCGCTTCCGGTGGTCGTGGGCTGAAGCGACAGCATGGCGGATCTCGCGCGGCGCAGGTCCTTGTGTGGCGCATCGACGACGACGTTGGTATTGGTCGGATCGTGGATCGTGGTGATCTGGCCGTGGCGGATGCCGAGCGCCTCGTGCACCACCTTTACCACGGGCGCGAGGCAGTTTGTCGTGCAGGACGCCGCCGTCACGATCGCATGCCGTTCCGGATCGTAGAGAAGATCATTGACGCCGATCACGACGTTCAGAACATCGGCTTCCTTGACGGGTGCTGCAACGATGACGCGCTTGGCGCCGCGTTTCAAATGCCCATCGAGCGTCGCATGAGTCAGGAACTTGCCGGTGCATTCCAATACAAGGTCGACGCCAAGGTCGCCCCATGGAATGTCCTCCGCCCTCGCGTGCGACGAGAATCCGATGGTCTTGCCCGAGACCGTGATGGCGGTTTCGCTTGGCTGCGAGATCTCCGTGCGCCAGCGTCCCTGCACGGAATCAAACTCGAGAAGATGGGCTGTCGCTTCGGCGCCGCCCTTGATCTCGTTGACGTGCACGACGTCCAGGCGATTGCTGCGGCGCGGGTCGTCGTCACCGCGTTGCGCGCCGCCCAGGCCTGCGCGCAGGGCGAGCCGTCCGATGCGGCCCATGCCGTTGATTCCGATGCGCATGTGGAGGTACTCCGTTGTCTCTTGTCAGCTCTTTTGGCGAACGGTGGGGAGCCCCCGTTCGTACCAGGCCCTGGAGCCATTCACGATCTTCACGAGCGACAGCATCACCGGCACCTCGATCAGGACGCCGACCACGGTGGCGAGCGCGGCCCCCGAATTGAGGCCGAAGAGGCTGATGGCGGCGGCAACGGCCAGCTCGAAGAAGTTCGAGGCGCCGATCAGTGCTGAGGGCGCCCCAATGCAATGTGCCTCGCCGGCAAAGCGGTTCCAGACGTAACCGATGGCGAAGATCGCGTAGGTCTGGATGGCGATCGGCACCGCCAGCAGCGCGATCACCAGCGGCTGCGGGATGATCTGCTCGCCCTGGAATGCGAAGAGGAGCACCAGTGTTGCAAGCAAAGCCATCAGCGAAATCGGTGCAATTGCCTTGAGGAAGCTGTCCAGCCTCCCGGACGTGACGAGGCTGCGGCGCAGGAGTTGCGATATGATGACCGGCACGACGATGTAGAGCGCCACCGAAAGCAGCAGCGTCTCCCAGGGCACCGTGATGGCGGAGAGACCGAGGAGCAATGCCACGATCGGCGCGAAGGCAACCACCATCACCGCGTCGTTGAGCGCGACCTGGCTCAGGGTGAAGTGCGGCTCGCCCTTTGTCAGATTGCTCCAGACGAAGACCATCGCCGTACAGGGTGCGGCACCGAGCAGGATCAGGCCCGCGATGTAGCTGTCGATCTGCGTTTCCGGCAGCAAGGGCCGGAACAGCCAGCCGATGAACAGCCAGCCGAGCAGGGCCATGGTGAAGGGCTTGATCGCCCAGTTCACGGCCAGGGTGATGCCGATCCCGCGCCAGTGCCGGGCAACCTGGCCCAAGGCGGCAAAGTCGATCTTCACCAGCATGGGAATAATCATCAGCCAGATCAGGATGGCGACCGGCAGGTTGACCTTGGCCAGTTCCATTGCGCTGACCGCGCTGAACAGGCCAGGCATGAGCTGGCCCAGCGCAATGCCGGCCACGATGCAGAGAAAGACCCAGACGGTGAGATAGCGTTCGAAGATCGTCATGCCGCGGGACTGCCTCAGGACTTGCCGATAGCGTCGAGCTTGGTCTTGAGACTCAGGCGGTCCAGCGAGGTGATGGGGAGGTTGATGAAGGCCGAGATCCGATTGTTCAACATGCGATAGGACTCGGCAAAGGCCAGGCGGCGCTCGGCTTCGGTTCCCTCTACAGTTGCAGGATCGGGGACACCCCAGTGGGCAGACATCGGTTGGCCGGGCCACACCGGGCAGACTTCCTTGGCCGCATCGTCGCAGACGGTGAAGACGAAGTCGAGTTGCGGCGCTCCGGGCTTTGCAAATTCGTCCCAGCTCTTTGATCGAATTCCCTTCGTTGGATGGTTGAGATGTCGAAGAAGTTCGAGAGTGTAAGGGTGAACCTCGCCTCGCGGCTGACTGCCGGCGCTATAGGCCTTGAACTTGCCAAGCCCCTCCCGCGCGAGAATAGCCTCACCGAAGATCGAGCGGGCGGAATTACCGGTACACAGGAAGAGCACATTGAAGAGACGGTCAGTCACATGAGACTCCTGGTTGAGAGCAACAGGTTGAAAGATCTTCGATGAGTGGCGCGCAGAGTTCAGGCCGCCCGTTGCAGCAGTCGCGCAGCAGATAGAGCACCAGCTGGCGTACCGCCTGCAGCTCGACGCGATAGATCAGGCTCCGGCTGTGACGTTCGCCAGAGATCAGGCCGGCGCGGCTCAGGATGGCAAGATGCGTGGACATGGTGTTGTGGGGGACGTCCAGCCGGCGGGCAATCTCGCCTGCAGGCAGGCCGTGCGGCTCTTGCTTCACAAGCAACCGGAAGACATCCAGCCGGGTCAGTTGCGCCAGGGCGGACAGGGCGTTGAGGGCATTCTCGTTTTTCATATGTCGAGACGTATCGACATTGTTTGTGACGAACAAATGACGGTTGCGGTTCGCCGCCAAGGGTCTCCATCTCCGCGCCGATGCAGCATGGGCAATGCCAAGGGTTGCGTGGTCCGGGCTGCCATCGCGGCGAGGGGCAGCCTGGCGTCCCCGAAATCACCGGCTGGCAACACGCGGCGTTGACTTGTTCCGGCAGGTTGTGGAGAGAATGCCAATTCAACGGCAAACGGGGATTCATGCACATGCTCAAGGCGGTCGCCCTGTTGCCGGCCGGGAAGCGGGCAACCGACGCGGAAACGGCCGGTACCGCCGTTCTCGCCCATGACGAGCGGCATCTGCGGCGCAAGGCGATCACCCTGTCCGATGGCAGCAGGATTCTGGTCGATCTCCCGGAACCGGTGATGCTGTCCGCAGGCGATGGCCTGGTGCTTGAAGACGGGCGGCATGTGGCGATCGCCGCTGCCGTGGAAGACCTGCTCGAGATTGTGGCGCGCGATCCGCTGCATCTCTGCGAACTCGCCTGGCACATCGGCAACCGCCACCTCCCGGCGGCCATCGAGGCTGACCGCATCCTGATCTTGCGCGATCATGTGATTGCCGACATGCTGCGCGGGCTGGGTGCCGAACTGCGCGAGATCGCGGCACCCTTCACGCCAATGCGCGGCGCCTACTCCGGCAGTGGCGCGCATCATCATGAAGGAAGGCACTACCAGCTCCATGCCGCTCAGACGTGACGCAGAAATGAGGACCTCAGGCCGATGACATCAATGAACGGTCCGCTTCGCATCGGCATCGGCGGTCCTGTCGGATCCGGCAAGACCACGCTCACCGAGAAGCTCTGCAAGGCGATGCGCAATGACTATTCCATCGCGGTCATAACCAACGACATCTATACCAAGGAAGATGCGCAGATTCTCGCGCGCCTGCAGGCGTTGCCGGAAGACCGGATCATGGGCGTGGAAACGGGCGGCTGCCCGCACACGGCCATTCGGGAGGACGCTTCGATCAATCTTCAGGCTGTCGCCGAAATGAGCCGCAGGTTTCCCGACCTCGACGTGATCTTCATCGAGTCGGGCGGCGACAATCTGGCTGCCACTTTTTCGCCCGACCTGGCCGACCTTACGCTGTATGTCATTTCCGTCTGCCAGGGCGAGGAGATTCCGCGCAAGGGCGGACCGGGCATCACCCGCTCCGACTTCCTGGTCATCAACAAGAGTGACCTTGCGCCCTATGTGAACGTGAGTCTCGACGTCATGGAGAGAGATGCCGCCCGCATGCGCGGCGGCCGACCCTTCGGTTTCACCGACTTGTCGCGGGGCAAGGGTCTGGCCGAAGTGATCGGCTTCATCGCCGAGAACGGCGGGCTGGCAAAGGCAACTTCACCCGCGCGTCCTGCGGCGTGACAGCATTCGGGTCATGACCGAGCAGGCCGAGGCCGTTCCGGGGCCTTCCGTCTCCACGCCGTCCATCGGCATACGTGAGCTTCGGCTGGTGTCCGGACTCGTTCTCGGCTGTTTTCTCACCACGCATTTTCTCAATCATGCCCTGGGGCTCGTCTCGCTCTCCGCGATGGAGTCCGGGCGCGGATGGTTCAATCTCCTGTGGCGCAGCATGCCGGGAACCATCCTGCTCTACGGCGCCATCCTGATCCACTTCGCGCTGGCGCTTGTGGCGCTCTACCGGCGCCGCACGCTCCGCATGCCCGCCCGCGAGGCATTCCAGCTGGGTTTTGGATTGCTGCTTCCCTTTCTGCTCATTCCGCACGTCACCGGCACGCGGATCGTCCTGGCGGTCTGGGGCATCGACTTCGACTATGCCAAGGTCATGCAGAACATCTCGGCGTCGCCGGACGGCATGACCCGGCAGACGGCGGCTCTGCTGATTGCCTGGGTGCATTTCGGCTTGGGTATCCACTTCTGGCTTCGCGCCAGGCCATGGTATCCCCGGGTCGCTCTGCTGCTCTATTCTGCCGCGCTGCTGGTGCCGGTCTTCGCTCTGCTCGGTCTCGCCGAGGCAGGCAAGGATCTGGGCGACGTTGTGGCCGCAAGCGGTCCGCCTGTGCCGGATCCCGCCACGCTCGTCCAGATCCGCAATGGCCTTTATCTGATCTTTGCTGGGCTGATCGCTGCAACGCTGGCGGCGCGCGCGCTGCGGGCATCGCATGTCTTCGCCACGCGCATCGATGTCACCTATCCCAACGGACAGATGGTCAGCGTGCCGCGCGGACACAGCGTGCTCGAGGCCAGCCGCATTGGCGGAATTCCGCACATGTCGGTCTGTGGCGGGCGCGGACGCTGCTCAACCTGCCGGCTCCGCGTGCTCCAGGGTCTGGAGAAGCAGCCGCCGCCGTCTGCGCAGGAACGCGCCACGCTCAAGCGGATCAAGGCCACGCCCAATGTCCGCCTCGTCTGCCAGCTGCGGCCCGCCGATCATCTTTCCGTTGCGCCCCTGCTTGTCCTGGACGAGCGCAAGTCATCCGCGCAGTTCGGCAGGAGCCTGGCGCAGGGCGGGCGCGAGTGCGAGATCGCGGTCCTCTTCTGCGACCTGCGCGGCTTCACGTCTCTTGCCGAGCACCGCTTGCCCTATGACACGGTCTTCATTCTCAACCGCTTCTTCGATGTGGTTGGTCACGCGGTGGAGGAATCGGGCGGCCATGTCGACAAGTTCATCGGCGACGGCGCCCTGGCCTTGTTCGGACTTGATGGCGACGAAGGATCGGCGGCGCGGCAGGCGCTCGCCGCGGCGAGGCTCATCGGCAAGGGCGTGGCCGGGCTCAATGCATCGCTGGGCAGCGAGCTGGAACGGCCGCTGCGCATCGCCATGGGATTGCACGCGGGCCATGCGATCGTGGGCGAGATGGGTTATGGCAAGGCCACCACGCTGACGGCGATCGGCGACTCGCTCAACACCGCCAGCCGCCTCGAAGGCTTCGCCAAGGAATCCGATGCGGAGGTCGTGGTCTCCGATGACCTGATGCGCCGCGCAGGCTTCGCCGTTCCGGGTGCGGAGCGCCAGACCGTCATGGTGCGTGGCCGCAGTACGCCGATCGTCACCTGGATCATCCGCGACGCTGCAAGCATCGCCGCGCCGCCGATGGCTTGACAGCTGCGAGACGCCGTCGTTACCTCGCGCTTCCCACGTATTCCAACACATTGGTGCAGACATGATGCTTCCCGTCGGCGTTGCGATCGATCCGAAGAGCGGGGCCATGGGCCAGGCCACTGGCCGCTATGTCAAGCGCCTCGGCGAAACGCGCGGCTGCTACCACGATCAGGCTGCCGTCGATGCGCTGCTCGCGGCGCGCAACGACGTCCCGGTTTACGAAGTGGTCGAGTTCATCCAGCCGGGCTCGGACATTATCTTCGGAACCACAACCATGTCGCCAGGGCAGGTGGGCGAGGAGTTTTTCATGACCCGTGGCCACTTCCACCAGCGTCGCGACCGGGGCGAAGTCTACTATACGCAGTCGGGCAGGGGAGTGCTTCTGCTTGAATCGCGGCAGGGCGAATCCCGCACCGTCGATATGGTGCCGGGTACCTGCGCCTTCATCCCGCCGGACTGGGCGCACCGCTCGGTCAACACCGGCGACGTGCCGCTTGTCTTCGTCTGGGTCTGCAACGCGGATGCCGGCCACGATTATGCGGAGATCCTGACGCGCGGCATGCGCCAGATGGTGGTGAAGCGCGATGGCGCGGTGGCGCTTGCGCCCAATCCGCGCTACGCGGCCTAGCCCCCCAGCAGCTTCCCGATTGCGGCGTTGTCCGGCAGACTCGCCATGGCACCCTTCGCCGTCGTCGCCAGCGCTCCCGCGGCACAGGCGTGGCGCAGCATGTCGGACATCTGCTCCGGATTCAGATCATCGAGATCCTGCTCCAGGCATTGCGAGAGCAGGGCAGCCATGAAGGAATCGCCTGCCGCCGTCGTGTCGATGGATGCGACGGGAAAGCCCGCGCAGCTCACGGTGCATTGCCGGGAGATGAGGTCCGCGCCTGCCGCGCCCTTGGTCACTGCCATGAGCCGCAGTTCCGGATGCCAGAGTGCGCAGGCCGCTGCCGCGATGTCGCGCATGCCGGCAAGGGCGAAGAGTTCCTCCGCGCCAAGTTTCACGATCTGCGCCGCGCCCACGAGTTCGCGCCCGGCCGTCTGCATGGTGGCCTGATCCGGCCAGAGGCCGGGGCGGAAATTGGGATCGGCCGAAATCCATGCGCCGCTCTCCCTTGCCACCAAGATTGCCTGGCGCTGCGCCGCAGCGGATCGCGGG
>JBGSNJ010000114.1:0-7063 GCA_041739715.1 Aestuariivirga sp. | reverse complement strand
CGCCACCCAGCGGAAGACGGGGCCCGCGCCAAGCGCATCGAGCTTCATCACGTCCATGGAGGCCGCCCCGCCGTCGGGCCGCTTGATCTGCACCGAGCGGACGTCCGTTTCGAGGCCGGCGAGATAGGGCAGGAGATCGATGCTCGGCGCGCTGAAGCCCACGTTGAGCGGATCCACCGCAAAGGCGCCGCGCGCGGCTGCCAGCGACAGTGCAAGAACCACCACGCACAGCCGAAACAGGCTGGCGAAACCGAACCTTGCGTGGCTGCCCCGACTCATGGCCCGCGAGTTAACCTTGCGGCCGTTGCCGTGGCAAGGAGTGTTCCGGGCGATCCCCTAGCGCAACCGGGCAAACAGCAGGTGATCCTGCCACGCGCCGTTGATCTTCAGATAGCTCCGGGCCAGGCCTTCCTGCTCGAATCCGGCCCGGCGCAGCAGCGCAATCGATGCCGCGTTGCGCGGCAGGCAGGCGGCTTCCACGCGGTGCAGGTGCAGGTGCTCAAAGGCAAAGGGCAGCAGCACCTGAAGGGCATCGGTCATGTAGCCCTGACGGGCAAAGGGCGCGCCGATCCAGTAGCCGAGCGTCGCCATCTGGGCCACGCCGCGGCGGACGTTGGACAGCGTCAGCGCCCCCAGCATGGTCTTCTCGTCGCCCGAGAAGATGAAGAAGGGATAGGCCATGTCATCGCCGATATCGCGGAGATACTGCTTGATCCTCAGGCGAAAGGCGCTGCGGGTGAGATCGCTCGCCGGCCATAGCGGTTCCCACGGCGCCAGGAAGTCGCGGCTCAGGCTGCGCAGGTCCGACCAGGCCTTGTAGTCGCCCATGCCCGGGCTGCGGAGGCGCGTGCGCCGGCCCTGCAGCACCGGGGGAAGGTCTGGCGTGAAGGGTGACTTGAGGAAGGCCACAACAGCCTCACGCAAATCTTTTGACGAGCGTCGTGTAGTCCGAAAGCGTGTCGATGTGGCCGACGGCGCTATAGGCAGGTGTCTGCGACTTGAAGAGCTGCCGCGCCAGGTCGCGGACCTGGTCCTTGCTGACGGCATCGATCTTGCCGATGAGCGTGCCGATCGCCGGGACCTCGCCATAGGCCAGGTACTGCCGCGCGATCTGGTCGGCCCGCGCGGCCGCGCTTTCGAGGTTCATGACCAGGCTGGCCTTGAGCTGGGCCTTGGCGCGCGCGACCTCGGCCTCGGTGACCGCATCGGTGATCGAGAGCATCACCCGCGAGGTGGTGTCCATCAGTTCCACCCCGTGTTCGGGCGAGGTGGCGGCATAGACGCCGATCTGGCCAGCGTCCTCGTAGGCCGATGCAAAGGAAAAGACGCTGTAGCAGAGGCCGCGCTTCTCGCGCACCTCCTGGAAGAGGCGGGACGACATGCCGCCGCCGAGGATGTTCGAGAGGATCTGCAGCACGTAGATGTCCGGATCCCGGTAGCCGGGCGCCCGGAACGACAGCACGACATGCGCCTGATCCAGCGGCTTGGCCTCGGTACAGGCCGCCGGCGAGAAGACGGGGCGTTCGCGCCGCGGCTGTTCGCCGCCCGGAATCGCCCCCAGCAGGCGCTCGGCTTCGGCGGCGAAGGCGGCATGGTCGACATGGCCCGCCGCCGACACGACGATGCGCGAACCCCAGTAGTTGCGGTCGCGCCAGGCGAGGATCTCCTCGCGCCTCACGCTGCCGATGCGCGAGCTGGTGCCGAGGATGGAGCGTCCCAGCGCGTGCTGGCCGAAGCACGAGGCCTGGGCCAGGTCGAAGACAAGATCGTCGGGCTGGTCATGGGCGGCGGCGATTTCCTGCAGGATGACGTCGCGCTCGCGCTCCAGCTCGTCCTGGTCGAGAACCGACTCGGTGAAAATGTCGGCCAGGATGTCGAGCGCCAGCTTCCAGTCGTGCTTCAGCACGCGCGCGTAATAAGTGGTCGTCTCCATGCCGGTGGCGGCATTGATCTCACCGCCGGCCGACTCGATCTCCTCGGCGATCGCCTGGGCCGAACGGCGGCGGGTGCCCTTGAAGGCCATGTGTTCGAGGAAATGCGCGATGCCGTTTTCCTCCGCGCGCTCGTCGCGGGCGCCGGCCTTGACCCAGATGCCGAGGGCGGCCGTCTCCAGATGCGGCATGGCGTGGGTGATGACCGTGATGCCGTTGCGGAGGCGGGTGATCTCGACGCTCATGATCCCTCGGGGTCAGGCGGCTTGCCGGATGCGGATGAAATCCCGGACCGCTTCGACGGTGTTGGGCAGGACTGTGAAGCGTTCTTCGTCCGTGAGCAAGTGGTTCAGGCGCCTTGGTAAAGGCGGCCTCACGCCGCTGGCCTTTTCGACCGCGTCGGGAAACTTGGCCGGATGCGCCGTTGCCAGCGTGACCATCGGGCTGGCCGAGGCCGGCATGGTCCGGGCGACCGCATATCCAACCGCGCTGTGCGGATCGAGGAGTTCCCCCGTCTCGGCCAGGGTCCGGCGGATCGTCTCCGCCGTCTCCGCCTCGCCGGTCGCCCCGGAGTCGAATTCCGCCCGGATCAGCCCCAGTTCGCGCGCGCCGATGGTGAAGGCGCCGGACTGCGAGAGGCTCTGCATCAGGCGGCGGACATCATTGGCATCGCGGCCAAAGACCTCGAAGAGCAGACGTTCGAAATTGCTCGAGACCTGGATATCCATCGACGGGCTGGACGAAGCCGTCACGCCCTTCACGTCGTAGCGCCCGGTCTTGAGGGTGCGGTCCAGTATGTCGTTGATGTTGGTGGCGATCACCAGCCGGTCGACGGGCACGCCCATGCGCTTGGCGACGAAGCCGGCGAAGATGTCGCCGAAGTTCCCGGTCGGCACGCAGAAACTGATCTCGCGGTCGGGAGCGCCGAGCGCGACGGCAGACGTCACATAATAGACGGTCTGGGCCAGGATACGGGCCCAGTTGATGGAATTCACACCGGCGAGGCCCACCGAGTCGCGGAAGCCGTGATCGTTGAACAGCGCCTTCACGATCGCCTGGCAGTCGTCGAAGTTGCCCTCCACGGCGATGTTGTGAACATTCGGCGTCAGCACCGTCGTCATCTGCCGGCGCTGCACGTCGCTGACCTTGCCATGCGGATGCAGGATGAAGATCGACGCATGGCGGCTGTTGCGGAAGGCTTCGATGGCAGCGCCGCCGGTATCGCCGGACGTGGCGCCGACGATGGTGGCCCGCCGGTGATGGCGGGCGAGCGACCAGTCCATCAGCCGCGCCAGCAGCTGCATGGCCACATCCTTGAAGGCCAGCGTCGGACCATGGAAGAGTTCCAGCAGCCACTGGTTGTCGTCGAGCTGCTTCAGGGGCGCCACCGCAGGGTGGCCGAAGGAGGAATAGGCTTCGGCGATCATGGCCTTGAGTTCGGCCTCGGGAACCGCGCCCGCCATGAAGGGCGTGAGCACCGCAAAGGCCACCTCTTCATAGCTCTTGCCGCGGAGATGCCGGAGATCGCGGGCGGAGAACTGGGGCCAGCGGGCCGGGACGTAGAGGCCGCCGTCACGGGCAAGCCCGGTGAGCAGCACTTCCTCGAACCCGAGTTCCGGAGCCTCGCCCCGGGTGGACACATAACGCACGCGCAGACCCTCTCTGACTTCGCCCTGCTTTAGCGGTGGCCATGTCCTGCTTCAAGCGATGGTTTTTTTCATCTGTCCACGGAGATAGAGGCCGGCAATCGCCACCAGCACGGCCGCAAGGGAGAACCAGGTGACAGCATAGGACAGATGGTTGTTGCGAAGCTTCGCCTGCGGCGGGCTCGGCCGCGGAAAGCTGCGCGCCTCTGCCTCGGGTGCCTGCTGCAGGACCAGGTCAACCGCCTCTGTACCAGCCGGCAGCCTGGCACTTGCAAGCATGGCCGGAACGTCCCACCAGTACCAGACGCCAGACGCCGGGTCGTTCTCGGGTGCGAAGAAGCCTTGCCGCCCGGAATAGTTCCGGACATAGCCCGTCACCTCGACAGGGTCTGCGGGGCGGTCGATTGCGTCCTTCTCCCGGTCGGGTACCACGCCGCGATTGACCAGGACGGCGCGCCCGTCTTCGGTGATCAGCGGCGTGATGATCTCCCAGCCCGGCCCGCCATCATGGACCGAGATCATGCGCATCTCGGCATCGTGGTTGAAGCGTCCGCGGACCGCCACCTTGAGAAACTCGTTGGTTTCGCCAGACGCCGCCACCGCCTCGGCCCGGGCCAGATCGACGGGTGCGGCCGAGATGTTGGCCGCCAGCTGCGCCAACAGGTCCTGCTTCCAGGCCAGGCGGTCAAGCTGCCAGGCGCCAAGCGCCAGCAGAATGGCAACCCCCACTCCGGCTGCAAGGACGACAGGCCAGGCACGCGGCTTGCGAGTCATGGGGCCTGTTGTCCCTCGCGTGCGCCGGTCTTCCATTGCTGGCACAGCAGGACGCCCTTCACCGGCCGCAGCAGCAGCATGGGCAGGATGATGAGCAGGGGCACCGCGATCAGGGCATGAACCCAGAATGGCGGCGAATAGCCCACTTCCACCCCGAGGATCGACCCCACGCCGACGACGCAGACGAAAAGCATCACGAACCAGGCCGCCCCATCGCCGCCATCGGCAAAGGCATAGGAAAGATCACAGCTGTTGCAGCGCGGCGCAACCGTGAGATAGCCATCGAACAGCTTTCCCCGTCCGCAGCGCGGGCAGGACCCGGAGAGGCCGGTCTTCAGTGGCGAGATGTCCGGGTAGTAGTTCTCGTCCATCGGATCCTCCAAAGACGAAAGGGCCGCAGCGGTGATCCGGCGCGGCCCTTCATCACGTCTGGTGTCGCTTCAGTGCCCTGGGATGACGGCGCCGGCCGATCCCCAGATGTAGATGGCGGCAAACAGGAAGAGCCACACCACGTCGACGAAGTGCCAGTACCATGCGGCGGCCTCGAAGCCGAAATGGGCCTTCTGGGTGAACTGCCCCGAGATGGCGCGCAACAGGCACACGATCAGGAAGATCGTTCCGACGATGACATGGAAACCATGGAAGCCCGTCGCCATGAAGAAGGTCGAGCCATAGATATTCCCGCCATTGTCGCGGCTGAAGGCGAAAGCGGCATGGCCATATTCATAGGCCTGAACGGCGGTGAAGAGCAGGCCGAGCGCGATGGTGGCGGCAAGCCCCCACTTCAGGCCCTGGCGGTCATTGTTGAGCAATGCGTGATGCGCCCAGGTCACGGTGGTGCCTGAGGTCAGCAGGATCAGCGTGTTGATCAGCGGCAGGTGCCAGGGATTGAACACCTCAATGCCCTTTGGCGGCCAGACGCCGCCGGTGGCGGCCACGCGCGAAGCCTGCATGGCCTCATCCGTGAACAGGCTGGCGTCGAAGAAGGCCCAGAACCACGCAACGAAGAACATGACCTCCGAAGCGATGAACATCAGCATGCCGTAGCGCAGATGCAGCTGAACGACCGGCGTGTGGTCGCCGCGAAGCGACTCCATGATCACGTCCCGCCACCACATGAACATCGTGTAGAGCACGCCGGCGAGACCCAGCAGCATGACCCAGGGGCCAATGTCGTTGTGCATCCAGAACACGGCGCCGATGGCCAGGATGAAGGCCGAGACCGAGCCGACGAACGGCCAGGGGCTGGGATCGACGAGATGGTAATCGTGATTCTTTGCGTGCGAGTCGGCCATGTCCCCTGCTCCGTTAGTTCACTGTGTCTGCGGCATCCGACGCCGCAGAAAGATTCTTGGGCTTATCAACCGGGTAGAAGGTGTAGGACAGCGTGATCTCCTTGATCGCGCGCGTGTCCGGATCGTCCAGCACGGTCGGATCGACGAAGAAGACCACCGGCATGTCCACGGATTCGCCGGGCTGCAGCGTCTGCTCGGTAAAGCAGAAGCATTGGATCTTGTTGAAGTAGGCGCCGGCACTGACGGGGGTGACGTTGAACACGGCCGAGCCGGTGAGCGGACGGTCCGATGTGTTCACGGCGCGGTAGTGGGCCATGTTCTGCTCGCCGATGCGGACTGTCATCGACGGCTGTTCCGCATGGAAGTTCCAGCCCAGGCTTGCCGCGGTATTGGCATCGAACTTCACGGAAACGGTCTCGGCGCGGATTTCGGAGGGTGCCGCGTCAGCGCGCTGGGTGGTGCCGCCGTAACCGGTGACCTGGCAGAACAGCTTGTAGAGCGGCACGGAGGCATAGGCGAGGCCCAGCATCCCGAAGGACACGCCCAGGGCCATTGCAGCAACGCGAAGGTTTCGCTTGTCGGCCCCCATCTCAGAAGCTCCTCTCGGCGATGCTGCCGCCCAGGCGCACGATGGTGGTGACGAAGAACAGTACGGCCATTCCGGCCAGCACCAGGGCCATGACCAGCGCGCGCTTGCGGCGGCGGGCCATGTCCTCGGGACCGAAGGGAGTCTTTGCCATCGCCTTGCTCATCCCGTCACCGGCGCGAAGGCTGGCACGCCGACGGCATGCTCGAGCAGGATCAGCGCAAAGACCATGAAGAGCCAAAGGGTGGAGAATCCGAACAGCTTCTTGCAGGCCATCTCCGCCTCGGCGCCTTCGCGCAGCCGGTAGACCTTGACGGCATGGTAGACGAACATGGTGCTCAGCACGACGTTCACGCCGGCATAGATGGCGCCTGCCGTTCCGACCAGCGCCGGGAGGAAGTTGATCGGTACCAGCAGCAGCGAGTAGATGAGGATCTGACGCCGGGTCTCGTCGGCGCCGGCCACGACCGGCAGCATCGGCACGCCGGCGTTGCTGTAGTCGGCATTGATCTTCTTCCACAGCGCCAGCGCCCAGAAATGCGGCGGTGTCCACATGAAGATGATGAGGAACAGGGCGATCGAGCCGAGGTCGACGCTGCCGGTCACCGAGACCCAGCCCACCATCGGGGGGAAGGCGCCTGCGGCACCGCCGATGACGATGTTCTGCGGCGTCAGCCGCTTCAGCCACATCGAATAGATGACGATGTAGAAGAAGATGGTGAAGGCCAGCAGCGCGCCGGCGGCGACATTGACGAGAAGCCCCAGCGCGAGGACCGAGCCGACGGCCAGCGTCATGCCGAAGCCGAGTGCCTCGCCGGGCAGGATGGCGCC
>JBGSNJ010000052.1:0-5343 GCA_041739715.1 Aestuariivirga sp. | reverse complement strand
GCGCGATGGAAGCGGTAAAGGCGCGCGGCCTCACGGGCATCGCCATCATCGGCTTCGACGCGCTGCCGGAAGCCCTGGCCCAGGTGCGCGACGGCGGCCTCACGGCCACCATCGAGCAGTTCCCCGGCCAGCAGAGCGCGCTGGGCGTGCAGACGCTCGCGGCCTTCATCAAGGACGGCACCAAGCCGGCCGAGAAAGTGCTGCTGCTGACTCCCGTGGCGGTGACCAAGGACAATCTGAACGTCGCTGAACGCCTTGGCGAAGTGAAGTAATCAACGAAAAGCAAGGGTCCGGCCGGGCATATGTCCGGCCGGACGGCATTTGATGGCGCAGTCACCGGGCACGGCACCGCTTTTGCGCATGCAGGGGATTTCCAAGTCCTTTCCCGGCGTGCGCGCGCTTGAGTCCGTCGACTTTGAAGTGGGCGCCGCCGAGATCCACGCCTTCCTCGGCGAGAATGGGGCCGGCAAGTCAACGCTTCTGAAAATCCTGTCCGGCGCGCAACAGCCCGATGCCGGGACCATCGCATTCGCCGGCGAGGTGCGGAACTTCGCCAGCCCGCAGGCCGCCCAGGCCACAGGCATCGTTACCATCTACCAGGAATTCACCCTCGCGCCCGACATGACGGTGGCAGAGAATGTCTACATCGGGCGCGAACCGGGCTCCCGCTTCTTCATCAGCCGCCGCCGGCTGGAAGACATGACGGCAGCGCTGTGCGCCCGCATCGGCCTCGACCGCAGCCCGCGCGCGCTGGTGCGCGATCTCTCGGTGGCGGAACAGCAGATGGTGGAGATCGCACGGGCGCTTTCGATGCAATCGCGCCTCATCGTCATGGACGAGCCGACCTCGGCGCTGAGCCATGCCGAGGTGCAGAAGCTCTTCTCGATCATCCGTGCGCTCAAGGCGGAGGGCATTTCGACCATATTCGTCACCCACCGGCTGGAGGAGGTCTTCGAGATCTGCGACCGCTACACGGTGCTGCGCGACGGACGCCATGTCGGCGAAGGTGCGGTGGCGGATACCACGATGGACCGCATCATCCGTCTGATGGTGGGCCGCGAGCTCGGCCTGCTGGCGGCGCGCGATACGTCGTTTGCCACGCGCGAAACGGCTCTCGCCGTGGAAGGCATCTCGCGCCGGCGCAAGAGCACCGATGCAAGCGCCATCGAACTTCATGACGTATCCTTCAAGGTCAACAAGGGCGAGATCCTCGGCATCGCCGGTCTCGTGGGTGCGGGCCGCACCGAGACCGCGCGGGCCATTTTCGGCGCCGACCGTTTCGACTCGGGCCGGGTGCTGATCGATGGCCGGCCCGTGAGCATCGCCGGGCCGCGCGACGCCATCGCGCAGGGCATCGGCCTTGTTCCGGAAGACCGCAAGCAGCAGGCCCTGTTCCTCGCGCTTGCCATCCGCACCAACCTGTCGATTGCCGCGCAGGACCGCATTTCCAGCATGGGCGTCTTCATCAGCGGCAGCAAGGAGGACGCGCTGGTCGAGGAGTACCGGAAGCTGCTCAACATCCGCATGGCTTCGCCGGACCAGCTGGTGGGCAATCTCTCGGGCGGCAACCAGCAGAAAGTGGTGCTGGCGCGCTGGCTGGCGCTGCGCCCCAAGGTGCTGATCGTCGACGAGCCGACGCGCGGCATCGACGTGGGCGCCAAGGTGGAAGTGCACAACCTCCTGTTCAAGATGGCGGAGCAGGGCATCGCCATCATCGTGATCTCATCCGAACTTCCGGAGGTGCTGGCGCTGGCCGACCGGATCGTGACCATGCGCGAGGGGCGGGTAACGGGCGAAGTGATGCGCGCCGATGCCGACCAGGAAAAACTCATGACGCTGATGGCCATCGGGTCGCAGCGCGCAGCCTGACGAGGGGACGGAATGACCGACGCGGCAACCAAGCAGACGGACCAGGGCTTCGACGCCTTCTCCTTTCTGGCGCGCTTTGCGCCGCTGATCTTTCTGCTCCTGCTGATGGCCGTCTTCGCCATCATGGAGCCGCGTTTCCTGTCCTCGATCAATCTGTTCAACGTCATGCGCCAGGTGTCCATCGTGGGGCTTCTGGCCATTGGCATGACCTTCGTGATCCTCACGGCGGGCATCGACCTGTCGATCGGATCGCTGCTCGCCTTTGCCGGCCTCGTTGCCGCGGCGGTCGCCAAGGGCGGCATGCAGGACCGCTTCACGGTGGGCGACGAGGCGATCGGCTATGGCTGGCCTTTGGCGGCACTGGCCGCCATCTGTATCGGGGTGGTTGGCGGCTACCTTCAGGGCCTTGCCATCACCAAGCTCAAGGTCCCACCTTTCGTGGTGACGCTGGGCGGCATGTCGGTGTTCCGCGGTGCGGCCCTGCTTTTCGCCGCGGGCGGGCCGATCTCGGGATTCCAAACCGACTTCACCTGGTGGGGCCAGGGCCGCATCTTCCAGGTTCCGGTGCCAGTGATCATCTTCCTGGCGGCGGCTGTCGTTGCCCATATCGTGCTGCGCTACACGCGCTATGGGCGGCAGGTCTATGCGGTGGGCGGGAACCCCGAGGCGGCGCGCCTGGCCGGCCTCAATGTCAACCGCATCATCACCAGCGTCTACGTGATCATGGGCTTCTTTGCCGGACTCGGCGCCTTCGTGCTGGCAGCGCGCCTCAATTCGGCAGAGGCCGTCGCGGGCACGGGCTATGAGCTGACCGTGATCGCCTCGGTCGTGATCGGCGGCACCAGCCTCTTCGGCGGCGCCGGCTCGATCTTCGGGACCGTGATCGGCACCATCCTGATCGGCGTGCTACTCAACGGGCTCGTGCTGATGAATGTCTCGTCCTATATCCAGCAGATCATCATCGGCGTGATCATCGTTCTGGCGGTTGCCTTCGACACTTTCGCCAAGTCGCGGCGGCGAAAGGCCTGATGGCGCTACTGGGGAACCAGGCTTGGCTTTTGGCTGTCGATGTGATTCGATGGGCGGGGCAGGAAGGATGCAAGGACGTGTCGACAGGTAGCAGCGCGCGGGGCGGAGTTCTTACCCCGTTTTCGACGCCAATCTTCCGGGTGAAGCTTCCCGACAGCGAGACTCTCAATCGAGATCTTGCGGACATCATTCTCGAGCGCAGGAAGACGCTGGCAAACAATCCTCGCAGCGCGCGGGGTGGGTGGCAGTCACCAAAGGACATGTATCAATGGCCCGATTTGGCCGTTCAGAAGCTTTGCAAGCTCTCCCTCGATGTGGTGTCGGGCGCGCTTGGGGATTTTTATCCGCCGGCCAAGCCGGTCGCTGTGAGGCTTGGCGAATGCTGGGCCAATGTGAATGAAGGCGGAAGCTGGAACGCGCCGCATAATCATGGCGGATTCCCATGGGTTGCAAGCTACTACGTCCGCACACAGGCGGACGGCGTGCACATGGGAGGAATCTATTTCCAGAACCCGATAACCTTGGCTTACAATTTCTGGCAGAGGCCCGAAATCGGAATAGAGCCCGAGGATGGCGATCTCATCATCTTCCCCGGCGCCTACCTGCACTATGTCGAGCCGAATCCTACGTCTGCGCTCCGGATCAGCATCGCCATGAATTTTCTGATCAAGCCAACGCTTGACTTCTGGAAGCAATCTATGACGCACGGAGCCCGAAAGTAGCGCAACGCGGCAGGACGTTCATCTGCCCACGGACGCCGGAGTGCCTTGAGAAGTTAGCTAATCCAGTACGTAGATGCGCAGCGAGCCGTTGGACGAGACGCGCACGCCAGCAACAATGCCGACGGGTATGCCGCGCTTCGCCAGGGCCTGACGAGTCACTGGATTGGCAGAGAGCGCGCGGCGCAGCTTGCTGATGCCCGCCGCATTGCGTGACGCAAAAGTCTGGTACTCTGGATAGCTGGTTCCGCCGAACATCATCGGCACACGCAGCGACAGGATGCCGACCGAGGGAACTTTCTTTATGGTCCGCACCTTGTCGGCCGTGCGGCCCGCGTTCTGCATGGCCGAGAAGGCCATGGTGCTTTCCGACGGGCTGATGAGGCCCCAGGCCTGGGCCTGGAGAGGTGCGATGGCCAGTCCGATGACGATGAGAGCGAGTTGAAGGAAGCGCATGGGTTGACCCTGTAGGTTTGCAGTCGAAAGAAGAGTATAGACGACTTGTCCGGCCCTGCCAAAGGCGGCAATTGCGCTCAGGCGGAACGCGGAGGATCGAGCAAGGCCCGCGCGGCCGATTCATCCGTGATCAGCGTGTTGCAGCCGATGCGGCGGATGGCGGCGCGCAGGGCAGGCGCCCGGCTCTTGCCGCCGGTTGCGATGAGCTTGTGACGGGCCCTGGCCAGGGTATCGAGTCCGATCGACATGATGCGCTCGTTCACCGGGTGATCGACCGTGCGGCCCTCGCCATCGAGGAAGTTGCACATCACATCGCCCACGCAGCCGAGATCGACGAGCTGGTCGTGCAGCGCCGGGCTGATGAGATGACGCACCAGCGAGGTCGAGTCGCGGTTGATGTCGCCCACGCTGATGATGGCGAGATTCATGGCCTCGGCCAAGGCATAGATCTGATCCAGACCGCAGTCCTCGATCAGGCGGCGGCGGGTCTCGGCGCTGTCGACCACCAGGGGCGCCGGGAAGAGATAGCATGCGGCGTCGAGTGCCCCGGCCAGCCGCCAGGAGAATTCCACCGGATTGGCGAAGCGCGTTTCGACCGAGCCGCCGAGCAGCGACATGACCCTGATGCCGCTGTGGCGCGGCGGATGGAAACTCGCCAGGGAAGCGGTGAGGGTGCGGCCCCAGCCCACGCCGATGATGGTATTGTCCTGGATCGTCTCCGAGAGGAACTTGCCAAGCGCGAGGCCAACCGATGTCGCTGCCTGTTCGGCGCCGCCCTGTGCCGGAACCACGATGACCTCGTCGATGCCGTAATGCTGTTCCAGCGCCACGGCCAGTTCGACCAGTCCCGCCTCGCCATCCTCGATCCAGATCTTCACCTCGCCGCGCTTGCGGCTTTCCTCCAACAGGCGGATGACCGTGGTGCGGCCGATGCCGAGCTGCTCGGCCACCTGGTTCTGGGTCAGGCCATGGCCATGGTAGAGCCAGGCGGCGCGCAGGCGGAGCGAGGCATCATCCGCGAAGGCCGACTGGGTGCCGCGCCGGAGCTTTGCCATGGTCAGGCTCCATCCGCCTTGAGAAACGCCGCAATGAGGCCATTCACCTGTCGTGCCGCCTCGATATGCGGCAGGTGGCCCGCATCGGCAATCTCGTGCCGATCGCCGCCGAAGACGGCGAGCGTGTTGCGCGAGGCCGGATTGATGCGATCCTCCGCGCCCCAGATGACCATGCGGCGAATGCCGCCCTGCGCCACCTGCAGCGCTGCCTGCTG
>JBGSNJ010000017.1:0-1981 GCA_041739715.1 Aestuariivirga sp. | reverse complement strand
TGCCAGCACCAGTCAGGCACGTTGCGCCGCGCGCCGCCAACCCTTGCCAGCACCTCATGTCCGCGCCGCGCCATGTTGCGCAGCACGCCGTTGATCACGCCGCTGAAGTGGGTGGCGTTGGCATCGGCCTTGGCCAGGCGCACGGAGAGATCAACCACCGCATGCGGCGCCACATCCATGAAGAGAAGCTGTGCGGCGGCCGTCTCCAGGATCTGCCGGGCCGGTCCTGCCTTGCGGGGCAGGGGCTTCGCGAGGAACTCCGCCAGCACTGCGTCGATCTCGCCGGCATGGCGAAGTGCCGCCATCACAATGGCCCGCAGGAAGGCGCGATCGCGCGGCGCAAGTGCCGCGACATCCGGGCGGCGCTCGATCACCTCGTCGGAAAGGCGCTGGCCCTCGAGAATTTCGGTGAGGCAGAGAACCGCAAGGCGGCGGACATCGAGACCCTGCTGCGTGTCCTGCAAAATCTCAGCCCCAGGGACCCTGGGGCTCCGACGGCGTGCCGCTCCACGGACCCGAATCCGCTGAACTCCGGTCGCCGCCGGTTTCCCGGGCCATGGCCATCAACGCATCGATCCGGTTCTTCGGATTGGGATGGGTGGAAAAGAGATTGTCCATGCGCGCGCCCGAAAGCGGATTGATGATGAACATGTGCGCCGTGGCCGGATTGGCTTCCGCCGAGCGGTTCTCGATGCGATGGGCGGCGTTGGAGATCTTGGCCAGCGCCGAGGCGAGCGCATGCGGATTGCCGGAGATGTCAGCGCCGCCGCGGTCGGCGCCATATTCGCGCGTGCGGCTGATCGCCATCTGCACCAGCATGGCGCCCAAAGGCGCAAGGATCACCATCAGGATGGTGCCGATCGCGCCCAGCGGATTGTTGCGGTTGTTGCCGCCGCCGAACATGAGGCCGAAATTGGCCAGCATCGAAATGGCGCCGGCGATGGTGGCCGTCATGGTCATGACCAGCGTGTCGCGATGCTTGATGTGGGCCAGCTCATGGGCCATGACGCCGGCGACCTCGTCGGGCGTCAGCAGCTTGAGCAGGCCGGTGGTGGCGGCCACCGCCGCGTTCTGCGGGTTGCGCCCGGTCGCGAAGGCGTTGGGCTGCGGATTGTCCATGATGAAGACCTTGGGCATGGGCAGCCCGGCGCGCTGTGCCAGCTCCTCGACCATGCCGTAATACTCCGGCGCCGTGTTGCGGTCCACCTGGCGGGCCCCATACATGCGCAGCACCATCTTGTCGGAGTTCCAGTAGGCGAAGAGATTTGTCGCCGCCGCCACCAGGAAGGCGATGATCATGCCTTGCTCGCGGCCGATCAGGTAGCCCACCGCCATGAAAAGCCCGGTCAGGGCCGCCAGCAGCAGTCCGGTCCGAAAGGTATTCATTGTCAGCGAAACTCCTTGATGAAACGGGTTCTCCGCCATCATATGATGACATCGATGCCCGAGCACAAGACCACTCTGACCCCCGAAGCCCGACGCGCCCTGGCGGAAGCGGAAGCCCGTCGCAAGACCCGCACCGAGCAGTCCCTGCCGAAGGAAGTGAACGGCCGCGCCGGCCCCGAGCCCACGCGCTATGGCGACTGGGAGACGAAGGGCATCGCCAGCGACTTCTAGCTTGCCGGAGCGAAACCAAGCTGGCTGCGGATCTGCTCCGCCGCAACGCCTTGCGCCCGCAGAGACGCCAGCGCCGTGCTGTTGCTTGACTTCGAGAGCTTCCGGCCATCGGCGTCGAGGATCAGCCTGTGGTGGTGATAGGCCAGGGCCGGCAGGCCGAGGAGGCGCTGGAGGAGCATGTGGATGGGCGTCGCCGGCTCCATGTCCAGCCCACGCACGACCTGCGTGACGCCTTGCAGCGCATCATCGGTCACCACCGCAATGTGATAGTAGGAGCCCACGTTCTTCTTTGCGATCACCACATCGCCCCAGGCCGCCGCTGCGGCGTCGCCGGCGCGGACCATGTCGAGCCGCCAGCCGAACT
>JBGSNJ010000015.1:0-6652 GCA_041739715.1 Aestuariivirga sp. | reverse complement strand
CGGGCCGCCTCTGGACCGAGGACTACCTCAAGCAAGGGCCGACCGAGGCCTACACGCCCGAGGAAGAGCTGTTCAAGTATCGCTATGCCTTCTGCCAGTTGATCCGCAACGGCATCACCACCGCCATGCCGATCACGTCCATGTACTACCGGGCCTGGGCCGAAACCTATCATGAGTTTGCTGGCGTTGCCGGGATCTCCGGGGAACTCGGCCTCAGAACCTATCTCGGCCCCTGCTACATGTCTGGCATCACCCTTGCAGATGCGCAGGGGAACCCGGTTCAGCACTGGGACGAGCCGCGCGGATTGGCGGGGCTTGCCGAGGCCGAGCGCTTCATCGCCAACTTCGATGGCGCAGCGGGAGGCCTCGTCCGCGCCATGCTAGCGCCTGACCGGATCGAAACCTGCACCCCGCCGCTTCTCGCGCGGACGGCTGAGGTCGCACGCGAAACCGGGGTGCCGCTTCGCCTGCATTGCGGTCAGTCAGCCTATGAGGTTGACCTTGTAGAGCGCCTTCGCGGAGCCTCACCCTATGCTTGGCTGGAACAGCTCGGCCTGCTCAATCGCCAGGCCATCCTTCCGCATGGAATGCACCTGCGTGCCGGCGATCTCGAACGCTTGCGGGACAGCGGGGCGTCCATTGTCCACTGCCCCGTGGTCTTCGCCCGTGACGGCGAAGCGCTCCGTTCCTTCGCGCGCTACCGCGACTTCGATATCCGCATCGCCATGGGAACCGACACCGCGCCGCCCGACATGCTGGACAATCTGCGCCAGGGCCTGTCCCTCTGCCGCGTCGCCGATGGCGGAAACACGGCATCCGCCGCCGACTTCTACAATGCCGCCACGCTGGGTGGCGCCGCAGCCCTCGGACGGGATGATATCGGCCGCCTGTCGCCCGGTGCGCAGGCGGATATCACCGTTTTCGACCTCGGCGGTTTCCATCTCGGCCCCTTCATCGACCCCATCAAGACAATGGTACTCGCCGGCACAGGGCGCGACTTCACGCACAGCTGGATCGCCGGCCGCTCCGTCATGATGGACCGCGCGATTCCGGGCACTGATCTGCCAGCCATGCAGCGGCAGGCCCAGCGTCAGTTCGAAAAACTGAAGGAACACCAGCGCCGCCGCGCACCGGGAGCGCCGCCAGCGGACCAGGTCTTCCGCCCGTCATTCCGGCGCGCGAACTGAAACCCGGCGTTGTCAGGTCGTCATAAATCACCAGGAACCTGAGCTTCTGCGCTCTCGCCGCATCCCCTGCAGTGCACAAGATTCCACTATTCATGACGCCCCATTTCTTCTAAAGCGCAGACGCGTTTTCATCCCTCTCCACAGGAGTTCCAATGACATGACGACTTGGCCCGTGCTCGCAAACTGGACCGGCCCCATTGTGATGATCGGCTTTGGCTCGATCGGCCGGGGAACCCTCCCCCTCATCCTGCGCCACATCAATTGTGACCGGGCCAGGGTCACGGTGATCGATCCGGATGCGTCATGGAGTCAGCTCGCCGAAGACCAGGGCGTGCGCTTCGTCAAGGAAGCCATCACACGGCAGAACTACAAGACCGTACTGAAGCCGATGCTGACGGCAGGTCCAGGCCCTGCCTTCCTGGTCAATCTGTCCGTGGACGTCGACAGCCTTGCCATCATGCGCCTGGCCCGCGAGACCGGCGCGCTCTACATCGACACGGTCATCGAACCCTGGGCAGGCTTCTACTACAACACCAGGCTCAGCCATGGTGATCGCTCCAACTACATGCTGCGCGAGGGCCTCCTTGCGCTCAAGAAGGAGCTTGGCCCCGGCACCACGGCGGTCTCCTGCTGCGGTGCCAACCCCGGCATGGTCTCATGGTTCGTCAAGCAGGCGCTGATCGACATTGCAGCGGCCACCAAGCTGAAAACGTCCGAGCCAGACAGCCGCGACGGCTGGGCGAAGCTGATGAAGCGGCTGGGCGTCAAGGGCATCCACATCGCCGAGCGCGACACGCAGCGCGCCAAGACGCCAAAGCCCTTCGACACCTTCATCAACACCTGGTCGGTGGAAGGCTTCATTTCGGAAGGTCTACAGCCGGCCGAACTCGGCTGGGGCACCCATGAGAAGAAGATGCCGCCGCTCGGCCGCAGGCACAAGAGCGGCTGCGGCGCGGCGATCTACATCGAACGTCCGGGTGCCGATACGCGTGTGCGCACCTGGACGCCCACCCAGGGCCCGCATTTCGGCTTTCTCGTCACCCACAACGAAGCAATATCGATCTCGGACTATTATACCGTCCGGGAAGGCCGCAAGGCCGTTTACCGGCCCACCTGTCACTATGCCTATCATCCCTCGAACGACGCGGTTCTCTCCTGGCACGAGCTGCTGGGCGCAGGCGGCAAGCGCCAGTCCCGCAACCACATCCTCGAGGAACACGAGATCGTGGACGGCATGGACGAACTGGGTGTGCTGCTCTATGGCCACAAGAAGAATGCCTACTGGTATGGCTCGCAGCTGACTATCCAGGAAGCCCGCAGACTGGCGCCCTACCAGAACGCCACTGGCATGCAGGTCACATCCGCCGTCCTCGCGGGTATCGTCTGGGCCATGGAAAACCCGGACGCCGGCATCGTGGAAACCGACGAGATGGACTACCGGCGCTGCCTGGAAGTCCAGAGGCCCTATCTGGGTGCCGTGGGCGGATTCTATACTGACTGGACCCCGCTCCAGTCGGTCGGTAGCCTCTTCGCCACCGGGCTGGACAGGCGCGATCCTTGGCAGTTCCAGAACATTCTGGTGCCCTGACAGTTCGCTCCTCCGCTGGCATAGGATCGGGCCCATGACATCGATTCGCATATACACATTCCTGGCTGTCTGCGCGCTTTGCGCGCTGGCCGCCTTTACTTCGGCAAAGGCAGAACCGCGCCATGGCATCGCCATGCACGGGGAACCGGCCCTGCCGCCGGACTTCAAGCACCTGCCCTATGCAAATCCCGAAGCGCCGCAGGGCGGCCAGCTACGGCAGGCGGTCACCGGCAGCTTCGACAGCGTGAACCCCTTCATCGTCAAGGGCACGCCGGCGGTGAACGTCCGTACCTATGTTTTCGAAAGCCTTCTCGGCCGCAACTGGGATGAGCCTTTCTCGCTCTACGGCCTGCTGGCCGAGACCATCGACGTCTCCGACGACCGCCAGACCTTCACCTTCAAACTGCGGCCGGAAGCGAAGTTCTCCGACGGCACGCCGTTGACCTCAGCCGATGTCGCCTTCTCGGTCGAGACGCTGCGCGACAAGGGCCGGCCGAACTTCAAGAACGCCCTGTCGAAGCTCGCAGCTGTCGAAACGCCCGATCCGCAGACGGTCATCTTCCGTCACGCCGGAGCCGACCGCGAATTGCCGCTCATCGTCGGCGTCATGCCGATCATCTCCAGGGCCTACTGGCAGGGTCGCACCTTCGACGAGACCACGCTCGACCCCATCATGGGATCGGGCCCCTACGTCATCGGCGAGGTCAAGCCGGGCGAAGCCATCACCTTCCGCAAGAACCCCGGCTACTGGGGCAAGGACCTGCCCATCGCCAGGGGCCTGTGGAACTTCGAGGAGGTCCGCTTCGACTATTACCGCGACGCCAATGCCGCTTTCGAGGCCTTCAAGAAGGGCGAGGCCGATGTCCGCATCGAGACCGACCCGACGCGCTGGGCCACAGGCTATGATTTCCCGGCGGTCAAGGACGGCAGGATCGCCATGGAGAAGGTGGCGCAGCGTTCACCGGCACCCACTGCGGGCTTCGCCTTCAATACCCGCCGCAAGATCTTCGAGGACCCGCGCGTGCGCGAAGCCCTGGCCATGGCCTTCGATTTCGAATGGGCCAATGCCAATCTCTTCGCCAATGCCTATCAGAGAACCTACGGCTACTATTCGGGCTCGGAACTCTCGTCCAGGGGCATCGCTGCCGATAAGCGCGAGAAGGCCATCCTAGGCGATGCCGCAAATACCCTGCGGCCGGAATTCCTCGATGGGACCTATCAGCTCCCCGTCACCGACGGTTCAGGGCGCGACCGAAAGGTGCTGCGCAAGGTCGTGGGTCTTCTGGGCGAGGCGGGCTGGACCGTCACCGACGGGGGATTGGTCAATGCCGCGGGCGAACAGTTGGCTTTCACGATCTCGGTCCAGAACAAGGACCAGGAAAAGATCGCACTGCATTTCCAGCGGACGCTCAAGGCCATCGGCATCGCCGCCGATGTCCGTCTCGTGGATGCCGCGCAATTCGCGGCCATCCAGAAAACCTACGACTATGACATGATCCCTGCGACGTGGTTCAACTCGCTGTCGCCCGGCAACGAGCAGGTCTTCTACTTCGGCTCCGAGGGCCGCAGCGCAGAGGGCACGCGCAACTATCCAGGCATCGCCGATCCCGCCGTCGACCGCGCCATCAAGGCCATGCTCGACGCCAAGAGCCGCGAAGACTTCGTCGCCGCCGTGCGCGCCGAGGACCGGCTCCTCGTCTCGGGTTTCTACATCGTTCCCTTCTACGATGCCGGAGGCCAGTGGGTGGCGCGTTGGAACCACATCGGCCGGCCCGAGGCGCAGCCGCTTCCCGGCTTTGAGGCAACGACGCTCTGGCGCATGCCTTGACGCCACCGGGCTATACGGGCGCACCTCCTCCGCAGCAGTTCAACCTTGCCCGCCACTGCCTGTCGGGCAAGCCTGGCGGGAAGACCGCTCTCATCATCGCCGGCGAGACCACCACGCAGTGGACCTATGCCCGGATCGAGGAAGCCGTGCTGCGCCTGGCCGGTGGACTGCAGACGTCGGGGCTTGAACCCGGTCAGCGCCTCTTTATCCGTATGGGCAACAGTTTCGACTATGCCATTGTATTCTTTGCCGCCACGGCGATTGGAGCCATACCCATACCGGCCTCGCCGATGCTCACGGCACGCGAGGTTGCGAGCCTCCTCCAGCACAGCGGCGCCAGCGTCATCGCCTGGGATGGCGGGCGCGAACTGCCGCCCGTCGACAGGATCCGGCTCCTCACTCCCGAGGATATGGCAAGGCTCCGCAAGGCACCGCCCGCCGGCTATGCCGACAGCGTGGCCGACGATCCCGCCTACCTTGTCTACACCTCCGGCACCTCCGGCCAGCCCAAGGGCGTACTTCACGCCCATCGGGCCGTCTGGGGCCGCCGGCCCATGTATGACGGTTGGTACGGCATCACGGCCGACGATGTCGTACTCCACACCGGCGCCTTCAACTGGACCTATACCCTGGGCACCGGACTCTTCGACCCCTTTGCCAACGGTGCCACTTCCATCGTCAACACCGGCCCGCGCGAACCCGAGGTCTGGCCCGCCTTGATCCGCCGCCACCACGCCACCATCATGGCCTCGGTGCCCGGCATCTACCGCCAGCTCCTGCGCAGCGGCTTCACGCCGGACCGCAGCCTGCGCCACGGCCTCACGGCAGGCGAGGCGCTCTCCCTGCCCATCCTGCATCAGTGGCGGCAGTCCACCGGACTCGAGCTCTATGAGGCCCTGGGGATGAGCGAGATTTCCACCTATATCTCGTCGTCGCCGAACGTTCCCGTCCGCGATGGCTCTCCAGGCAAACCGCAGAAGGGGCGCGCCGTGTGCATCCTCGATGATGGCCAGATCGGCGTTCACCGCAGCGACCCCGGCCTCATGCTGGGATATTGGGCGGAACCACCACTGCAGGACGAATGGTTCGCCACGGGTGACCTGGCCGACATCGACGCCGATGGCTATGTCTGGTATCGCGGCCGTGCCGACGACCTGATGAATGCCGGCGGATTTCGCGTTTCGCCACTGGAAGTGGAGTCGGTGCTTCTGCAGCACCCTTACGTCCTCGAGGCCGGCGTCCGCGAGTGGCGCGTCTCCGATGCGCTTTCCATCATTGCGGCCTTCATCGTGCCCCAGCCCGGCTGCAGCCCGCAGGAAGCCGCAATTCTGTCCTTTGTACAGGACCGCCTCGCCGCCTATAAGGCGCCGAAGCAGATCTGGTTCGTGCCTGCGCTTCCGCGGACCGCCAACGGAAAGCTCATCCGGAAAGCGCTCGACAAACCGTGAGGGGGGCCTCGCCCGTGCAGAACCAGTTCGTCATCGACGTCATTTCGGACGTCATCTGTCCCTGGTGCTTTCTCGGCAAGCGCCGACTCGACAAGGCGCTCGCGAGCCTGGCCGATCTCGATGTCCTGGTCCGCTGGCGTCCCTATGCGCTCGATCCCACGATCCCCCCGGAAGGGCTCGACCGCACCGTCTACCTCGCCAACAAGTTCGGGGCGGAACGGCTCGCCACCCTGCATGATCCCCTGATCCAGGCGGGTCTCGCCGATGGCGTGCCCTACAACTTCGAGGCCATTGCCCGCACGCCCAATACGCTCGATGCCCACCGCCTGATCCGCTGGGCCCATACCACAGGCCTGCAGAACGAGATGGCCGAACGCCTTTTCATGTCCTACTGGAGCGAGGGCAAGGACATCGGCGACCGCAGGATCCTGGCCGCCGAGGCCGGTGCCGTCGGCATCAATGGCGGACAGATCGCAGAGCTTCTCGACAGTGATCAGGACATCGAGAGCGTGAAGGCCGAGATCGCCCATGCCACCACCATCGGCGTCACCGGCGTCCCCACCTTTATCTTTGCCCAGAGCTACGCGCTGGTCGGCGCACA
>JBGSNJ010000013.1:0-1704 GCA_041739715.1 Aestuariivirga sp. | reverse complement strand
ACGCTTCGCCACGCGCTCGACGACGTCATCGGAGACTCCGCCGTGGTCCTTGTGGCCCCACCACAGCAGCACGTCGGTGGCCTCAAGCCGGGACTGCGGCAGTCCGTGTTCCGGCTGCTCCATGGTGGCGGTCGACACGTCGATCCCGGCGTCCTGACGGAGGAGGCCGGCAATCGCCTCGTGCATGCCCTTCGGATAGAGTTTGCCCACGACCGCGTTGGTACGCTCGTGGATATTCTCGCCCCAGACCACGGTGCGGATCGACATTGCCTGTCTCCTCATTCGGGAACGACACGGACTGCACCCTTGGCGGCGCTGGTCGTCATCGCCGCATAGGCGCGCAGCGCGGTTGTGACATTGCGCTTGCGTTGCTCAACAGGCTTCCAGGCCTTGTCGCCCCTGGCCTGCATGGCGGCGCGGCGCTTCGCCAGCACGTCACCGGACACAGCCAGGCGGATGGATCGCTTCGGAATATCGATCTCGATCAGATCGCCCTCCTCAACCAGCCCGATGAGACCGCCTTCGGCCGCTTCCGGCGAGACATGACCGATCGACAGCCCCGAGGTGCCGCCCGAGAAACGGCCGTCGGTGATGAGAGCACAGGCCTTGCCCAGGCCCTTCGACTTCAGATAGCTGGTGGGATAGAGCATTTCCTGCATGCCAGGCCCGCCGCGCGGACCTTCGTAGCGGATCACCACCACGTCGCCAGCCGCGACGCCGCCGTTGAGGATGCCCAGCACCGCAGCATCCTGGCTCTCAAAGACGCGGGCCTTGCCAGTGAAGACGAGAATGCTGTCGTCGACGCCCGCCGTCTTCACGATGCAGCCTTCCTCCGCGAGATTGCCGTAGAGCACCGCAAGCCCGCCATCCTTCGAGAAGGGATGCGTGGCACTGCGGATCACGCCCGTCTCGCGGTCGAGGTCGAGGTCGTTCCAGCGCCGCGACTGACTGAAGGCCACCTGGGTGGGCACGCCGCCAGGCGCGGCCCGGTAGAATTCGCGCACCGACTCGCTCTTGGTCCGGCCGATATCCCAGCGGTCCAGCGCTTCGCCCAGGGTGCGGCTGTGCACGGTGGGAAGTTCATGATTGATGAGGCCCGCCTTGTCGAGTTCGCCGAGGATCGACATGATGCCGCCGGCGCGGTGCACGTCTTCCATGTGAACGTCGGACTTGGCTGGCGCCACCTTGCACAGCACCGGCACGCGGCGCGACAAGCGGTCGATGTCCTTCATGGTAAAGTCGATGCCCGCCTCATGGGCCGCGGCAAGGATGTGCAGGACCGTGTTGGTCGATCCGCCCATGGCGATGTCGAGCGTCATGGCATTCTCGAAGGCCTCGAAACAGGCGACCTTACGCGGCAGCACGCTCTCGTCGTCCTGCTCGTAATAGCGCCGCGCGATGTCGACCGCGAGGTGGCCCGCCTCGACGAAGAGCCGCTTGCGGTCGGCGTGGGTCGCAAGCGTCGAGCCGTTGCCGGGCAGCGACAGGCCCAGCGCCTCAGTGAGGCAGTTCATCGAATTGGCGGTGAACATTCCGGAACAGGAGCCGCAGGTGGGGCAGGCCGAGCGCTCGATTACCTTCACGTCCTCGTCGGAGATCTTGTCGTCGGCGGCGGCGACCATGGCATCGACCAGGTCCAGCGCCTTTTCCTTGCCGGCCAGTACGACCTTGCCCGCTTCCATCGGTCCGCCCGAGACGAAGACG
>JBGSNJ010000557.1:0-4918 GCA_041739715.1 Aestuariivirga sp. | reverse complement strand
CGGGCCGCTGCTCGCCCGCAAGCCGTCGCAGCTTTCCGGCGGCCAGCGCCAGCGCGTCGCCATCGGGCGCGCCATCGTACGCGAACCGGATGTCTTTCTCTTCGACGAGCCGCTGTCGAATCTGGATGCGGCGCTGCGCGTGCAGATGCGCATCGAGATCGGCAAGCTGCACCAGGATCTCGGGGCGACCATGATCTATGTGACCCACGACCAGGTCGAAGCCATGACCATGGCCGACAAGATCGTCGTGCTCAATGGCGGTGTCGTCGAACAGGTGGGCTCGCCGCTCGAACTCTATCACCGGCCGCGCAACACCTTCGTCGCCGGCTTCATCGGCAGCCCGAAGATGAACTTCATCAAGGCCGAGGCGGCTCCCGGCAAGGCCGGGCGGATCGAGCTGCGTCTGCCCGGTGGCGTGAAGCTCTCGCTGCCGGGTCATGGGGCAATCGTGACACAGAACCAGGCGGTCACGCTCGGCATCCGGCCCGAGCATCTCAGTGCCGGCAGCAAGGCGGATGCCACGCTTGCCGCAAAGGTCCGCCTCGCCGAGTACCTCGGTTCGGAAACCATGTTCTATGCCAACCTTGCCGACGGCAGCGACATTTCGGTCAAGGCCGGCGGACTGGCCAAGGCCAGCCCCGGTGCCGCGCTGGAGATCGGCATTCCGGCTTCGGCCTGCCATCTCTTCGATGCGCAGGGCCAGGCCATCCTCAATGGAGATCTGACGCGCTGATGCTTGGTGTCTGTTACTATCCGGAACACTGGCCGGAGGACTGGTGGGCCGATGATGCCCGGCGCATGCGCGAGGTTGGCATCGATTTCGTGCGCATCGGCGAGTTCGCCTGGTCGCGTTACGAGCCGCAGCGCGGGAAATTCGACTGGGGCTGGCTTGACCGGGCCATGGATGTGCTGGCGGCGGCGGGGCTCAGGATCGTTCTCGGCACGCCCACCTGCACCCCGCCCAAGTGGCTGGTCGACGCGTTCCCCGAGATCTTGCCGGTGGACGAGCAGGGCCGTACCCGCGGTTTCGGCTCTCGCCGTCACTACACCTTTTCCTCCGAAGTCTATTGGCAGGAGAGCCGGCGCATCGTCGAGATCCTCGCCCGCCGCTATGGCCAGCATCCGGGGCTGGTCGGCTGGCAGACGGACAACGAATACGGCTGTCATGACTCGATCCTGTCCTGGGGTCCGGTCGATCTTGCCGCCTTCCGCAACTGGCTGCGGCGCCGCTATCAATCCACCGACCAGTTGAACGAGGCCTGGGGCAATGCCTTCTGGTCCATGGACCTGCAGAGCTTCGATGAGGTGTCGCTGCCCAATCTGGCGGTCACCGAAACCAATCCGGCGGCCCGGCTGGATTTCTGGCGCTTCCACTCCTCCCAGGTTGCCGCCTATGACCGGATGCAGTGCGACATCATCCGGGAACATTCGCCGGGCCGCTGGATCACCCATAACTTCATGGGTTTCTTCAACGAGTTCGACCACTGGCCGTTCCGGGGCCACCTCGATCTGGCCTCGTGGGATTCCTACCCCATCGGTTTCGTCGAGCGTTTCCCCTTCAGCGAGGCCGAGCGCAACCGCTGGGCCGAGACCTCGCATCCCGACATTGCGGGATTCCATCACGATCTCTACCGCGGCGTGGGCGGTGGCCGCTTCTGGGTCATGGAGCAGCAGCCGGGTCCGGTGAACTGGGCGCCGTGGAACCCCGTGCCCAGGCCCGGCATGGTGCGGCTCTGGACCTGGGAGGCGCTCGCTCATGGCGCCGAGGTGGTCAGCTATTTCCGCTGGCGCCAGGCTGTGTCCGCCCAGGAACAGATGCACGCCGGACTCAATCTGCCGGGCCAGAAGGAACTGTCGCAGGGTGGACGGGAGGCCGCGCAGACCGGCGCCGAACTCAAGGCCATCGCGCTGCCGAAGCCCGGGCCTTCGCCGGTTGCCATCGTCTATGACTATGAAGCCGCCTGGGTCACCCTCATCCAGCCGCAGGGCCAGGACTTCCGCTATTTCGAACTGGTCTTCCGCTGGTACGAGGCCGTGCGGCGGCTGGGGCTTGACGTCGACTTCGTGGCACCCGGCGACGATGTGACCGGCTATGCGCTGGTGCTGGCGCCCAGCCTGCCGCATGTCTCGGATCTGACGGCGCAGGCACTGGCAGAGGCCAAGGGCCACGTGCTCTACGGCCCGCGCAGCGGGTCCAAGACCTGGCACTTCGGAATCCCTGCCAATCTGCCGCCCGGCCCGCTGGCGGATCTTCTTGGCATGCGGATCACGCAGGTGTCGTCCCTGCGGCCGGGCCTTTCGGACAAGGTCGGCGGCAAGGTATCGGGTGCGGCGATACGCTGGCGCGAATTCGTTGAGGGTGGCCGCGCCGTAATGGCCCGTTTTGAAAATGGCGATCCTGCGCTGGTTGCCAGCGATGGCCATCACTATCTCGCCTGCTGGCCGGATGAGAAGCTGCTGACCTCCACCATTGCGCTGCTTGCCCGCAAGGCCCGGCTCAAGACGGTGAAGCTACCGCCCCATGTGCGCCTGCAGCGGCGTGGCGGCCTTGTCGTGGCGCTCAACTATGGCCCTGCGGCCTGGACGCCGCCGGCGCTGGGCAAGCGCATTCTGGGCCGTGGCCCGGTGGGCCCCTGCGATGTCGGGATCTGGCGCGCGTCCGGTGCCTGACCTTGTTGGCGCCAGAGGGGCATTCCGTGGCAGAATGAGCAGAAGATTTGTTCAAGGGTAATCCTGCGCATGTGGAAGATCATTGCCGCTGCCGTCGCCGCCTTCGCTCTTCTCGTGGTGATCTTCTATCCCATGATCAACGAGCAGACGACCTCGCCCTGCGCGGCGCTCGAGCGCCGCTTTCTTTCGGTGGCGATCGCGGAGAGCCCGCCCGAGGAAGCGCTGGCGGTCCAGCTCGCCCGGAAGCTGCTGGACCTCGGCAAGGGCAAGATCGCCCGCCAGCTCGTGCGGCGCGACAATCCCGACATTCCGGCTGTCATCACCTGCTACCAGTATTACTGGCACAGCATGTTCGACCGTCAGTGGCTGCTGCGGACCGGAACCCGCATGATCGCGCGCTAGCGAAAGGAAATGGCCCGGCCGTTGCGCGGCCGGGCCTGTGGCGCAGGACCTGGAGGGGCCTCGCGCGCTACTTCACGATGCGCAACTGGGCCAGCTGCTTGGCGATGCTGTCGAAGGCGGCGATCAGCTCGCTGGCATTGTTTGCCACATAGCTCTTCGAGGGGTCGGTTGCACAATTGCGCAGCAGAGTCTCGATCGTCGCATCCTTGACTTCGAAGAGAACGGTATAGACCTCGATGTTGTCGGCCTTGACGTTCTGGCAGAGCGTGGCGGTGAGATCGTTGGTATAAGTGGTGTTCTTGTACTTGCCGCTGGTGATCGAGCCATGCGGACCGGCATTGACGGTGGTGGGGGCCAGCGTATTGGCGCCGTCGGTCATCAGGACCATCACCTTCTTGCCACCCTTCTTCTGCAGATCGGCGAGGGGCAGGGCAGAGGTGAGCGGCGATTCCGGGGTCAGCATGTTCCAGCCCCAGGTGATGCCGCCGGGCAGATAGGTTTCGCCATTGACCGTCAGTCCCTTGATCATCTTCGACACCTTCGAGTCATCGTCGGTGAGTTCGAGGATCTCGGCCGCGCAGGTCGTGTTCATCATGCCCGGATACTTCTGGTCGATCGAGGTGATCACCGGGCGATAGGCTTCGGCGCGCGAGCCCATGCAGCCCTGGAACTTCGAGGTCGATGTCGAGGGTTTGCAGGTCTTCACCGGATCGCCCCAGCTTTCGCAGGTGGTCGAGGTCTTGGTACAGGCGTAAGTCGTGGTCACGCCGTCCTTGGTGCTGGTGCAGGTGCTCGGTGTCTTGGTGGTCGTGCAGTTCTTGGCATTCGGATAGGTGGTCGAGCAGGATTCCGTGGCCGTGGTGGAATCGGCCGGCACATTGGCCCAGGGCTCGTTGCGGCGGCTGACGCCGACGTTGACGTAGGACGCGAAGGGCACGATGCCGACGCGGGCTTCGTCATTGGCAAGGATCGATGTGACGAGATTGCCGGCGGCGGTCTTGAGCGTGTCGATCTTCGAACCGACCATCGAATAGGTGGTGTCCAGCACCAGCACGGCCTCGACCGGCGGAATCGATGGCTGCTGCACGACGGATTCGGCGAAGACCGCCATCTCCGCCACGCCGGCCAGCGACATGAAGGCCATGTCGACCCTGCCATTGAGGCTGATGCTCAGTCGGCCACTGTTGGAGTCATAGGAGAATTGTGGGTCTTCCAGCTTGATGACCTCGAGCATGGGACCGTTCTGGTCGATGTACTCGGTTGCGATGGCCTTGAGGTCGTCGGATACGGTCTGCGGCGAGGCAGCGGCGGCGAGGGCCGCAGCATCGACGACGCTCTGCAGGTCGGTCTGGGCCCGGGCCCAGCGGACGTAATCGATTGCGCACCCGCCAGCGAGAATCAGACCCAGGGCCGAGAGCGCGAAGGTGATCGCCACATTGCCGGCCGTGCTGCGGCGATAGCGGCTAATCGATTTCATCTTTCTCATCCTTGTCATGAGTTTCATGATGCTGTGCCTCCGGGTCTTTCGGCGCGACACTGACAGAGCGATCGAAACGAGACCTTTCCAGCTTGAGTAGAATTTTAGTGATTTCAATTTTTTGCAGTTTTGAATGGTGGCAGCGTTAATCGAAAGTTAAGTCCTGCCCATACGAGATCATCTCGATCTTGACTTTATTCCTATATCGTTCTATGTGGGCAGGATGGACTGGGCCCTCGCCATCGAACGCAACCGCCAATCGCTGCTTCGCATTGTGGTGGCCCTCTGCACCATGATCGGATTTGGCGGAACGAGCGCGGTTGCGCGCGTCTCGCGGCCGGTCTGCCGGGCGGTGCTGTCCGTGCTGCG
>JBGSNJ010000487.1:0-14431 GCA_041739715.1 Aestuariivirga sp. | reverse complement strand
GACCGCATCGACCATCGCGTCGGGCTTTCGGCACTGCTCGGCAAGGGCGACATCGCGGATCGCGCAAGGCCGCTTTGCCGCGTTCACGCCGCAGACGACGCAAGCTTCGCGAAGGCATCGGCGCTTGTGAAGGCGGCCTACACCATTGGCGGCACGCTGCGCCGGACGCCCGCCATCCATGCCCGCATCGGAGCCTGATCCATGCCGCGCGCCTTTCTCTTCATCCTCGACAGTTTCGGCATCGGCGGAGCGCCCGATGCCGCAGCCTTCGGCGACGAAGGGGCGAACACGCTAGGCCACATCGCCGAGCGCATGCCGCTGAAGCTGCCGCACATGGCCTCGCTCGGTCTTGGCCAGGCGGCGAAACTGGCCTCCGGCCACGATCCGCTCGGTCCTGCCACGATCATCGGACGCTGGGGCTGCGCCACCGAAATCTCGCGCGGCAAGGACACCATCACCGGGCACTGGGAGATTGCCGGCGTGCCGCTCAATCGCGACTGGGGTTACTTCCCGCACAGCATCCCCGCCTTTCCGCAGGACCTGATCGACGCGCTGGTGCGGCGCTGCCGGCTGCCTGGCCTTCTCGCGCTCTGCCATGCCTCGGGCACGCAGGTGATCGAGGATTTCGGCGAGGAGCACGTCCGCTCCGGCAAGCCCATCGTCTATACCAGCGTCGACAGCGTCATCCAGATCGCCGCGCATGAAAAGCATTTCGGTCTCGACCGTCTCTACGAGGTCTGCCGCGTGGCACGCGAGCTGACCTACCCGCTCAACATCGGCCGCGTGATTGCCCGGCCCTTCCTGGGCGAGACGGCGAAGACCTTTGTCCGTACCGGCCATCGCAAGGACTACGCGGTCGCGCCACCGTCGCCGACTCTGCTCGACGCGCTGACCGCCGCCGGCCGGCCGGTGATCTCCATCGGCAAGATCGGCGATATCTTCGCGCATCGCGGCACGGGCGAGGAGATCAAGGTGGCCGGTCTCGACACCCTGATGGACGTCTCGCTCGACGCCATGGACCGCCTGCCCGATGGCGGCTTCGCCATGACCAATTTCGTCGACTTCGACACGGAGTTCGGACATCGCCGCGATCCCTTGGGTTACGGCGGCCTGCTGGAACACTACGACACCATGCTGCCGCGGGTCTTCGCGAAACTCCGCGATAGCGACCTGCTGGTGCTGACGGCCGATCACGGCAACGATCCGACCTGGACGGGCACCGACCACACGCGCGAGCGCGTGCCGATCATGACCTATCAGCCCGGCAACAGGCCGGGCAGCCTCGGGGCGCGCGGCAGCTTCGCGGACATCGGCCAGTCCATCGCCCATCACCTTGGCGTTGCGCCGCTCGGCGCGGGCAGGGCCTGGCAAGCGCAAGGGACATCATAGACTTAACGCTTCGCGCGCGCGATCTCGCGATACCAGCCTTCGGCGCTCTGGGTATTGCGCATGATGCGGGTGCGCCGATCAGCCTCCTCGCCGGTCTCGGCGCGAATCTCGGCCTGCAGGCCGGTTGCTTCGCGCCGGAAGGGAATCACCTGCACCAGCGGCGTTCCCTTCTCCAACGTGTAGACGCCGTCGGCAGCAGTGGCCACGAATGGAAAGTGAATGAGGGACTGGTAAGTGTCGGTGTCGACGACACCTGAGAAAAGCTGAAACACAGGCTGATGCCGGTTGAGCGGTTGCACGAAGAGGCAACTCCAACCCGGTGGCGTCGCGATGGTCCAGTAGTTGTGGAACTTGCATGGCGGGCGTGGATCGGTGGGGCTGCCCGCAACCTGATGCGGATTGTGATTGCTCACCATGACCTTGTCGAACTCCCAGCCGGCGTTCACCGTTCGGCCGCCATCCTTCACCTCCAGGCGCACGGTTGCCGCAAGCGGAATGATCCAGCCCGTCATCATGGCGTCGAGAAAGGGCATGCAGCGCTTCACGGTGAGACCATTGTCTGCCGTCGTGACATGGGACTTGTCGATTGCTGGCAGCTTCCGGAACCACTCCGGAAGAACCTGCTTGGCCGGTACGGGTTCGGCGATCACGCCAAGATCTTCCGCTGCGAAACGGAAGGTGACCTGGCGCTTTGAGTGAAGTCGGAACATCCTGGAGTCCTGTTGATCCTCCGAGACAAGGTGCTGGAGGATGCCGGCCTCGGCATCCTCCAGGCGTTCTGATGTCAGGGCTTCTGCTTGCGCTTCTTCCTCTTGGCCTTGTCGTCCGAGGAGTTGGAAGAGCTGTTCGAGCTCGAATTGCTCGAAGAGTTCGATGAGCTGTTCGAGCTGGAGTTGCTCGAAGAGTTCGACGAGCTGTTGGAGCTGGAGTTGCTCGAGGAGTTCGAAGAGCTGTTCGAGCTCGAGTTGTCCGAGGAGTTGGACGAACTGTTCGAGTTCGAGTTGTCCGAGGAGTTGTCCGAGCTGTTGGAACTCGAGTTGCTCGAGGAATTGCCGGCAACCCGCGTGAATTGCTCGGTCAGTTCGGCCTTTGCCTGCGCCTGCTGGTCAATGTCGGCCGGCACAGCGGCCATGGCGGTTCCCGCACTCATCAGAGCGGCGCCGGCAAGGGTCGTCACCGTCATCGTGAACTTCTTCATTGGTGTCTCCTGCTTGTTGGTCCTCGCTCCGATGCGGAGCCTACATAAGGACGGAGCAGGGACCTGTTTATTCCCGTCAGTGTTCAAAACCGGGGTGGAAAACCGTCAACGGGACACGGGCAGGAGCAACAGCTCTGCAGGACCGGCACACAGCCTGGAGGCATCGGCAAGTCCCCATCCGAATGTTGAGTCCTTACCGGGTTCCCCCAGATCCTTGGCCGAGGCTGCAAGCTCCCCGACCATGTCGTCGATCGTCCGTGCCGGCTGCTGCGCACGCAAGACGGCCAGGCTCGCCGTGACAAATGGAACAGCGAATGATGTTCCGGACCTCTTGGCCAGGCCGTTCTTGCCGTCGGCGACTGCAATCTCGACGCCAGGCGCAGCAAAATCAACGTGGTCGCCACGAGATGCCCTGCGGAAGATGTTCAGTTTCGCCGTTACCGCCGTTACGGCAATCGTCGTGTCATAGGCTGCGGGATAGAGAGGCTTTGATTTTGCGCCACCATTTCCGGCGGCGGCGACAACCGGAATCCCGCGGGCGCGGACGGTCTCGAGAACCCTTGCGAGGGCCGCATTTGGCGGGCCCGCCAGGCTTAGGCTCAACACGTCGGGCTGGCGTGCCACCACTGCGTCGATGGCGCGTATGATGTCGGCGGCTTCCGCCCGGTCGGCATTGCCGGCCCGGTAGAACGGGGTTGCCACGATCAGTTCGGCGTCCGGCAGGAGTCCGGGCGCCTTGCTTTCCCTTGCGCCGACAAGCAGTGCGGCGATGCCGGTGCCATGACTGCTTCCTGACCTCGGCCTTTCGGCTGGCTTGACATCGATGATCTCGATCTTCTGGCCCAGAAGCGCCGGATGCTTGGGTTCGAGATGCGTCTCTACCAGGCCAATTCGGGGTGACGCCATGCAGGCCCCGGTCACATCCAACGACCATCCCGCCAGATGGCGATAGTCGCAGTCAGACGCACGTTCGCAGCCCTGAAGGGTCTGGGTTGTGTAGAAGCTGTTGACGTCCGATGTGGATGCGCCCAACCGCTTCACGATCGCATTGGCCCGCGCCAGCGACATGCTGGCTGGAATGCGCATGCGCTGAACGCGAATGCCTGTGCTGGCGAGCCGGTTGTCGCTGAGGATCGCGAATCCCTGCCGCCGCAACCGCGCGATGGCAGAGTCGGGAAGGTCGAGCACGACGATAACGGGCCTGGGCTTCTTCTTTGCGGCAGGCTTCTTTGCAGGTTTTTTCGTCGTGCTTTTCTTGACCGCCTTTTTGCGCGATCCGCCTGACGAGAAGAGCTTCGAACCCTGCGTTCGGCTGGTTCGGGCGTTGCTGCGATCATCGTCATCGTCGTCACCGCCGCCGAAGCCGCCGCCACCACCGTCATCGCCGTCATCGTCACCGCCGGGACCGTCATCATCGGCAAGGACGGTCTTGACATCGACAGGCGTTGAGATGCCCGGCAGCCCGAAGAGGCCCAGCGCCAGAACCAGCGCCGCAAGCCGCCAGCGGCAGGCGATTCCAGAAAGAAATACACCTTTAATGCGAAGTAACGAGGAACACAAAATCAAAGGTTTTATCATCTCTCTCGCTGGAATGAAGTTACTCGCTTAAACGTCATAACGATCTGTGCAGAGCATTATTCCGTAGAAAAGTCTTCTTACGCTGTGACAAACAGAAACGACTTCAGACAAATGGCCGAACCGGCAGAAAATCGGCTGTTTGGTGAACTGCTCATCGAGGTTCTGCCTCGGCTCAGGCGCTTTGCCATTTCGCTGACCGGCTCGCGCGATCGCGGCGACGATCTTGTCCAGACCGCCTGCGCCAAGGCAATGGCCGGTCGGAAGACATGGCGCCAGGAAACGCGCTTCGACGCCTGGATCTTCCGAATCCTCAGGAATGCCTGGATCGATGAACTGCGGCGCAGGTCGGCGGAGGGACAACCGGCGGATCTTGACGATCACGAGGCGGCGGCCAGTACCGATGGCGAGGCCCTGGCCGTCAACAGGATCACGCTGGACTCCGTCCTGACGGCCGTGAAGGCCCTGCCGCCGGATCAGCGGGATGTTGTCGTGCTGGTCTGCGTCGAGGAATTCACTTACGCCGAAGTCGCCGAGATGACAGGCGTTCCGATTGGGACGATCATGAGCCGGCTCGCGAGGGCCAGGGAAAAAATCGCTCGCCTGACCGGAATAGAGTCTAAGCCGCAGCGTCAATCACCGTGAGCGCAGAGCAAGAGACATGACATACCCGACAGATGAAGAACTGATGGCCTTGGCCGACAATGCGCTTCCACTATCGCGGTCTGCAGAGGTCGAGGCCCTCGTCGCGCGGGACGGCGCGTTGCGCCAGCGCGTGGAAATGTTCAGGGCATCGAGACGGGCCATTGCCGCGTCGCTTGGCCCGCTGTCAGAGGAGCCTGTTCCGGAGGCGCTTCAGGATGCCGTCCGCAGGATGATCGACAGGGACGATGCTCCGGCCAACCAGGTCTTGCCTTTCGTTCGGAAGACGGGGTCCGGGCAAGGGGGGCTTTGGCCAATGGGGCTGGCGGCATCGCTGGTGGCAGCCATCGCCGGAATTGCCGGATACACGCTGGGCATGCGTGGGGAAACGGGCAGCCACGCTGCCGCCGGCACGGTTGGCGCGGTTCTTCCGCCAGATCTCTCCTCCCGGCTTGATGCCCTGCCTTCCGGCGCGGAAACCACCATGGACCGTGGGCAGCTTCGGATCATGTCCACCGTCAGAACGCAAGACGGCGTGCTTTGCCGGGAATTCGAAGTCGACGCGATCGACACGGGCCAGACAACGCTCGGCGTCGCCTGCCAGACGGAAGGGCAATGGCGACTGGAGATTGCGGTCGCCGCACCGGCATCGGCAGAAGGCTTCGCGCCAGCCTCCTCGCTATCGACCGTGACATCCTATCTCGACGCGATCGGCGCAACGGAACCCCTGGAGTCCGATGCCGAAGAGAAAGCGCTCAAGGGCCTGCGCGAGGTGCCTTGAACCCGCGTGGCTAGTCCGAGCGCTTCAGCACGGCCTGCAGCACGTTGCGGACGCCGATGGCGCCGATGAAGCGGTCGGCTTCGTCGAAGATTGCAACCGGTGCCACGTCGGTGTTGTGGATGGCCAGCATGACGGTCTTGAGCGACGTGCCGGGCCGCGCCCAGTAGACCGGCCGCGTATCGGGCGGGATGGGTTTCTCGACATCGTCGCAGGAGACCCAGGTGGCCTTCTTCTTGTCGCGCTCGGCGGCGACGACCTTCTGGTCCTTGTCGAGCTTGAAGCGCGTGGTCTTGCGCTTGTCGAGCCAGATCCAGCCTTCGCCCGCCGGCTCAAGTTCATGCAGGGAGCGCATCACGTTCCAGGCTGTGAGGACCGACAGCGGATTCACATTGGCGATGAAGTCGCGCACATAGTCGTTGGCAGGGCGCAGCACAATGTCCTCGGGGGCGCCCGACTGCACGATGCGGCCGCCTTCCATGATGGTGATGCGGCTGCCGATCTTGAGCGCCTCCTCGAGATCGTGGCTCACGAAGATGATGGTTTTCTTGATCGCCTTTTGAAGCTGCAGCAGCTCGTCCTGCAGCTTGGTGCGGATCAGCGGATCGAGCGCCGAGAAGGGCTCGTCCATCAGCAGGATGGGGGCTTCCGTCGCAAAGGCGCGGGCCAGGCCCACACGCTGCTGCATGCCGCCGGACAGCTCGTGAACGTATTTGTTGGCCCATTGGTCGAGACCGACCAGCCGGAGCTGGCGGTCGACCTTGTCGTTGCGCTCCGCTTCGGGCATGCCCGAGAGTTCCAGGCCGAAGCCGGCATTCTGGCGCACCGTGCGCCAGGGCAGCAGGGCAAACTGCTGGAAGACCATGGCCACCTGCTTCTGACGGATGTGACGCAACGTGGCCTCGTTGCAGGAGGCAACGTCGACCATGCGGTCGCCATCCTTCACCAGGACTTCGCCCGCAGTGACCTTGTTGAGGCCATTCACGGCGCGCAGAAGCGTCGACTTGCCGGAACCCGAAAGCCCCATCAGCACACTGATCTCGCCCTCGTTCACCGTAAGGTTGGCGCCCGTTGCGCCCAGCACCGCACCGGTCTTCTTGAGGATGTCCGATCGGTCTGCGCCGTCGCGCGCCATGGCCAGTGCCTCGGCAGATCTGTCGCCGAAGATGATGTCGACGTTCTTGAACTCGACAGCGGTGGTCATTTCTTTCCTCCCGCCTTCATGGCCAGGACGCGATCAAGGATGATGGCGAGGATGACGATGGCCAGGCCCGCCTCGATACCCAGCGGAATGTTGCGGTTGGCCAGCGCCTTGTTCACCGGATTGCCGAGGCTTGGTGCGCCGATCAGCGTGGCGAAGACAACCATCGACAGCGACAGCATGATGCATTGCGTGAGGCCCGCCATGATCGACGGCAGCGCCGCCGGCAGCTCGACCTTCCATAGCAGCTGGCGCTTGGTGGCTCCGAAGCTTTCGCCTGCCTCGATCATCGGCTTCGGGATCGAGGTGATGCCGAGATAGGTCATGCGCACCGGCGCCGGCATGGCGAAGATGATGGTGACGATCAGGGCAGGTGCTGCGCCAAGCCCGAAGAGGATCAGAATGGGAATGAGATAGACGAAGGTAGGCATGGTCTGCATGAGGTCGAGGACCGGTTGCAGCACCCGCCAGACCTTCGGCTTGTGCGCGGCCCAGATGCCGAGCGGAACGCCGATGGCCATGGACAGGGCGGTGGCGCCGACGACCAGCACGAGCGTCTGCACCGTCTCCTTCCACAGTCCCTGGTTCATGATGAAGAGCAGGCCCAGCAGCACGCCGAGCGCCAGCTTCCATGACTTCTGCAGCCAGTAGGCGAAGCCGGCCAGCGCGAGCGCCAGCACGAAGGGCGGCAAAAGGAGAAGGAATGCGGTGGCGTTCTCGATGACGAAATTCAGCGAGATCTTGATGGCATCGAAGAGCCATTGGAAGTACTCGACGATGAAGTCGATGAGCGCCTTGCCCCACTTGCCGACGGGAATCTTCCAGGCGCGAACGAGTTCTGAGACCGGATCCATGTGCCCCTCCCCAAGGGTTGTTGCCCTTCCGCAGTCTTGAGCGCTGCTTGTGCGAAGGGATCATAGGTCCCGGGCCGGCTTGCGGCCAGCCCGGAACGTAAGGAGCGTATCAGCCGCCGAGCGCTGCGGAAACCGCCGCCGCCGCATCGCCACCGTCGAAGGTGGTGACGCCTTCGAGCCAGGGCTTCACGGCATCTGGATTGGCCTTGAGCCAGGCCCTGGCGGTTTCCTTCGGATCCGCCCCGTCCTTCAGTACGGGCGCCATCATGGCGCCTTCCATGGCGAGGTCGAACTTGAGGTTGGCGAGCAGCTTGCCGGCATTCGGACAATCGCTCGCGTAGCCCGCGCGCACATTGGTCAGGACCGTCGCCGCGCCGAAGCCCGAATCGCCCATGCCATCGAGATAATGGATCTTCATCTCGCCCATGATCGGATGCGGCGTCCACGCCAGGAACACAATCCACTCATTGTTCTTGATGGCCTTTTCGGCCTCGGTCAGCATGCCGGCTTCCGAGCTTTCCACCATCGTGAAGCCCGAGAGATTGTTCTTCGCATCATCGATCATCGTCTGAATGATGCGGTTGCCGTCATTGCCGGCCTCGATGCCGTAGATCTTGCCGCCGAACTTCTCGGCATTTGCGCCAAGATCGGCCAATGACTTCACCCCGGCGTCCGCCACATATTGCGGGACCACAAGGCCGTAGCCCGCACCTTCAAGATTGGTCGCCAGCTGCTCTACCGACTTGTCGTCCAGATAGGGCTGGATGTCCGCCGTCATGCTGGGCATCCAGTTGCCGAGGAAGGCGTCGATGTCCTTGTTCTTCAGCGAGGCGTATGTCACCGGCACCGAGAGCGTCTTCACCTCCGGTGTGTAGCCCAGGGCTTCGAGCACCACGCTCGCAGCGCCGGTGGTGACCTGAATGTCGGTCCAGCCCACATCGGCGAAGCGGACGGCCTTGCAGCTCTCGGCGTCGCCGGCATAGGCCGGTGCAGCGAGGCAGGCGCCGAGCGCGAGTACGGCCGCAAATGTCTTTTTCACAGAAGTCATTCCAGTTCTCTCCCTGTTGTGCCGGAGGACTGTGACTGCCGTCCTCTCGGTTCTGACTGGACACTATGCAGTTTGGGCACGGCTCGCAAGATTTTTGTTGGACGGCCGTCCAATAAAGAACTAGCCTGATGCCCAGGAGGAGCACGCATGCCCAAGCTTGGGATGGCACCGATCCGCAGGAAACAACTGATCGGCGCCGCCATCGCGGTGATCCACGAAGATGGCTTCAACCACGCGACCGTGGCACGCATTGCCCGGCGCGCAGGCGTCTCGTCCGGCATGGTGCACCATTACTTCAAGGACAAGGACGAACTGCTCTTCGCCACCATGCGCCATCTCCTGTCGGACTTGCATGCGGATGCGGTGTTGCGGCTTTCGGCAGCCCAATCGCCCGAAGCCCGTGTGCGGGCGATCATCGACGCCTGCTTTGGCGATGCGCAATTCGACGCGCAGGTTTTCAGCGCCTGGCTGGCGCTCTATGGCAGCGCCCGGCAGTCCAGCAGCCTGCAACGGATTCTCAGCATCTATCACCGGCGCCTTCGCAGCAGCCTGCTTCACGATCTCAAGAAGATGGTGAGCGCGGCGGATGCGGCCCGGCTGGCCGACGGCATCGCGGCGATGATCGACGGGCTCTGGCTGCGCTATGCCTTGACTGGCCAGCCCGAGGATCCGGAAACGCCCCGTGCCCTGACGCGTGACTACTTCGCCGCCGCCCATGATCAGGCTTTCAACCGGCGCGGCAAGTCCTTAAGAGTAGCGTCCTGATTTTAGGGAGGGACGCGCAATGAAACCAGTGAAGTGGGGCATCATCTCGACGGCCAACATCGGGGTGGCCAAGGTCATTCCGGGCATGCTGAAGAGCAAGGATCTCGAGGTCGTGGCGATCGCGTCGCGCAAGCTCAAGCCGGCCCGGGAATGGGCAGGCAAACTCGGCATTCCGAAAGCCTATGGGTCCTACGAGGAGATGCTGGCCGATCCCGAGATCGAGGCCGTGTACAATCCCCTGCCGAACCACCTGCATGTTCCTCTGACGCTGGCAGCGGCACGCGCGGGCAAGCATGTGCTCTGCGAGAAGCCCATCGCCATCACGGCCAAGGAAGCCCAGCAGCTCAGGAAGGCGCCCGGCTCGGTTCACATTGCCGAAGCCTTCATGGTGCGCCACGCCACCCAATGGCTTGCAGCCCGCGACCTGGTGAAGAAGGGCAGGATCGGCGACGTCCGCGCCATCCAGGTCTTCTTCTCCTACTTCAATCGTGACCCCAAGAACGTGCGCAACAAGGCCGACATTGGCGGTGGCGGCCTGCTTGACATCGGCTGCTACCCGATCACCGTGTCGCGTTTCATCTTCAATGCCGAGCCGAAGCGGGTCACGGCCACCTTCGATCGCGATCCGAAATTCAGGACCGACCGCACCGCCGGCGGACTGGCCGACTTCGGCGATGGACGGCACCTGTCCTTCTCGGTTTCGACGCAGCTGGCGCCCTATCAACGCGTCCATATTGCCGGAACCAAGGGACGCATCGAGATCGAGATCCCCTTCAACGCGCCGCCGGACCGGCCGAACCGCTACTTTGTCCAGGGCATGGACATGAACGTGGGCGAGTGGATCGAACTGCCGGTTTCGGACCAGTACCAGCTTCAGGCCGAGGCCTTCGGCCGGATCGTCCGCGGGAAGCAGAAACCGGTCTGGGGCGTCGGCGACGCCATCCAGAACATGAAGATCATCGACGCCTTCTTCCGGTCCGAGAAGAGCGGAAGGTGGGAGAAACCCTGATCCGGAAGGGCGGCGGACCGGCCAGACAAGGGAATTGACGTCCCTGCCGACCCCGACTATAAGCCGCCCATTCCCGATGGGCCGGGACCAAGGGCCGCATGCTGCAAGGTGTGCGGACATGGGTATTTGAGGGCCCGTTGCAACGACATCACGAGACAAGCAGGACCAAACTCTATGGCCAATACGAAATCGGCGAAGAAGGCCACCCGCGTTGCCGCCCGCCGCACCGAAGTCAACAAGAACCGCGTCAGCCGCATCCGGACCCAGGTGCGCAAGGTCGAAGAAGCGATCGCCTCTGGCGACCGGGCGACCGCCGAGGCGGCGCTGAAGGCGGCGCAACCCGAACTCATGCGCGGTGCCCAGAAGGGCGTCATGCACAAGAACACGGCATCGCGCAAGGTTTCGCGCCTGAGCGCGCGCGTCAAGGCTCTGAAAGCCTGATCGTTTTTTCAGGTCCCGAAGTTTAGCGCGCCGGAGGCCAGCCTCCGGCGCGTTTTGTTTGTCAGGCTACGGAACGTATCGCGCAAAAATCCTGACGCTGTTTCAATGGGTTGTGGACGGGTATCGGAAATCTGCCGGTCTTGCGGTGTTCTGGCACCCATGCCGCGGTGGCCCGAAAAGGCCGGATTCGCAATTCCCTCGCGCCTGTTGCCAAATGAACACGCTCGCAAATTCGCACTGACTCCAGAGGTTTACACAAGAAGTTTGACCCACTTTGGCAAGTTTCGCCGCGGATTGCCTTGTCCGTGTACTGACAGAAGGTGGATTCAGGTTGCGAGCCTGACCGGGGTTTTTGTAGGTTCATCCTGCGCTCAGGGCCACAGGGTCACAAGGAGTGCGACAGGCGACGAACCTGGGTGGACGGTCACAGCAGGATCCGCGAGCAGAACAAGATGAGCAGATCACCCCCGGCCTGACTGGCCGGATGAGGGCTGCGATGACGGGTGTATGTAATGGACGTGTCAAAAAACAGCGCAGCTCTGCGCGATAAAAAGGAAGGGGCGTTCGATGACAAATCTCAACAGTAAGTGTAGGTCCGCCGGATAGGCTCCGGAACGAGGAAGGTGTGGTGCGTGCGTCAGAAGTGTGGCGCGCGAAGACGATGAATTTACCCCTGGGGGCGGGGGATAGACGAATGCGGCGGAAATGATGACGGCAATGACGGACGCTCTCAAACAGCGTTGGGACCGTGTGGCACAACGGTTGCGCGCAGAGCTCGGAGAAGACCTCTATTCAAGCTGGTTTGCTCGGATGGAACTGGAGGACATCAGCAGCGGGCGGCTTACGGTTTCGGTTCCAACCCGGTTCCTGAAGTCCTGGATCGAGACGCACTACGTCTCGCGCCTGCACAAGATCGGTGAATCCGAACTGGGGCAGATCGATTCCGTTCAGGTGCGGGTGCGCGCCAACGGAACGGCGGCAAGGCCTCTCGAGCAGCCGGAGCGCCGGCCCGAGCCGCAAGCCGCTGCACCGGTTCCGGCCACTGCCCTGCAGCAGGTCATGGCTGCCGACAAGCCCGTCACGCTTGATCCCAATCAGACCTTCGACACCTTCGTGGTCGGTTCGTCCAACCAGCTGGCCCATGCCGCAGTCTGCCGCGTGGCGGACGCGCAGCCGGGCTCCGTCGTGAGCTTCAACCCGCTTTTCATCCATGCGCAATCCGGTCTGGGCAAGACCCATCTGCTGAGCGCCGTGGCCCATCGTATCCGCGCATGCCAGCCGTCGCGCAAGGTATTGGTCCTGACGGCCGAGCGCTTCATGTATTCCTTCGTCGTGGCCCTGCGCCAGCGCGACACGATTTCCTTCAAGGACCAGTTCCAGTCCGTCGACGTCCTTCTGATCGATGATTTCCAGTTCCTGCAGGGCAAGACCATGCAGCAGGAGTTCTGCCATGCCTTCAACTCGCTGGTGGACTCGCGCCGTCAGGTGATCGTTGCGGCCGACGTGCCACCGGCCCAGCTCGACGCGGTCGACCAGCGCATGCGCTCGCGGCTGATGGGCGGACTCGTGGTCGATATCGAGCTGCCCGACCTCGACCTGCGCTGGCGCATTCTCCTGGGACGCTACGAGCAGATGCTGCGGCGCGACCCTTCCGTGACCGTGCCCGACGATGTGCTGGAGTTCATTGCCAATCGCATGACCGGTGGCGGACGCGAACTCGAGGGCGCCCTCAATCGCGTCATGGCCTATCAGCAATTCAACCAGTTGCCGGTCACGCTCGATCTGGCCGCGATGGTCCTGCGCGACATGTCGGTCAATCCCGATCAGTCGCGCGTCAAGATCGAGGACATCCTCAAGGTCGTCGGTCGTCATTTCAACGTGGCCCGCACCGATCTCCTGTCACCTCGCCGTGCGCGGACCGTCGTGGTGCCACGCCAGATCGGCATGTACCTGGCCAAGAAACTCACAGCGCGGTCGCTGCCGGAAATCGGCCGCCGGTTCGGAGGGCGCGATCATTCGACCGTGCTGCACGCGGTCCGCAAGATCGAGGACCAGATCAAGACCGACGACAAGCTGGCGCGCGAAGTGGCCATGCTGATCCGACTCGTCGAGCAGGGCTGATTTTTTCCATCCGAGGCTTGAATCCGGCCTGTTTTCCCGCCAATGTCTCCGGCCCGGCGCCAGCGCGCCGGGCCTTGTTTCATAGGGATTTCCGGTCATGCGTGTAACGATCGAGCGCTCTGCCTTTCTGCGGGCCCTGAACCATGTGCAGTCGGTGGTGGAACGCCGCAACACCATCCCGATCCTGTCCAATGTGCTGTTGCAGGCCGACGGCGCCACGCTGAAGCTGACGGCTACGGATCTCGACATCGAGATCGTCGAAAGCGTGCCCGCCATGATCGCAAAGGCCGGCGCGGCGACCGTGCCGGCGCACATGCTCTACGACATCGTCCGCAAGCTGCCCGATGGCGCCCAGCTCGAGCTCGACCAGAGCGGCGACAGCAACCGCATGGCCATCTTCGCGGGCCGCTCGCGCTTCAATCTGCAGGCCCTGCCGCCGGAAGACTTTCCGGACATTTCCGCCGGCGATTTCTCCAACCGCTTCAACCTCCCGGCGGGTACGTTGAAGGGCCTCATCGAGAAGACCCGTTTCGCGATCTCCACCGAGGAAACCCGCTACTATCTGAACGGCATCTACTTTCACGAAGTCGCCGCGGGCAACCTGCTGCGTGCGGTGGCGACCGATGGCCACCGCCTGGCTCAGGCCCAGATCGCACGGCCCGACGGGGCCAAGGGCATGCCCGGCGTGATCGTGCCGCGGAAGACCGTGCTGGAAGTGGTGAAGCTCCTCGAAGGTGCCGAGGCGGATGTCGAGGTCTCGCTCTCGGCTGCGAAGATCCGTTTCGCTGCCGGAGATCTGGTGCTGACGTCGAAGCTCATCGACGGAACCTTCCCGGACTACGAACGCGTCATTCCACGCAGCAATGACAAGACGATGGAAATCGACACCCGGACCTTTGCCTCGGCAGTCGATCGCGTGTCGACCATTTCGATGGAGAAGGGCCGGGCCGTGAAGCTGCATATCTCGGCCGACAAGCTGATGCTCTCGGTCAACAACCCCGACTCCGGCTCGGCCGAGGAAGAACTCGTCTGCAGCTATGGCGCTGACCCGATCGAGATCGGGTTCAACTCGCGCTACTTGATGGACATCGCAGGCCAGATCAAATCGGACTCCGTGGTCTTCAGCCTCGCCGATGCGGGTTCGCCCACCATCGTGCGCGACCCGAGCGACGAGCAGGCCCTCTATGTGCTGATGCCCATGCGGGTGTAGCCGGGCGGCCGTGACCCATTCCGGCACGCTGGCGCTCAAACGCCTCACGCTCACCGACTTCCGCAACTATGCCGGCCTGAGGCTGGATGTTGACGGGCCGGCCATTGCCCTGACGGGCCCCAATGGTGCGGGCAAGACCAATCTGCTGGAGGCCATCTCGCTGCTGGCGCCGGGCCGCGGCCTGCGCGGCGTGGCCTTCG
>JBGSNJ010000467.1:0-2354 GCA_041739715.1 Aestuariivirga sp. | reverse complement strand
GGCGGCCGGATCGTGGGCGTGGGCACGACCTCGCTGCGGTTGCTGGAGAGTGCAGGCCTCGCCCCCTTCAGCGGAACGACCGACATCTTCATCACGCCCGGCTACCGGTTCCGGGCGGTGGACCTGCTGATCACCAATTTCCATCTGCCGAAGTCGACGCTCTTCATGCTGGTCTCGGCCTTTTCGGGGGTGGAACGGATGCGATCCGCCTATGACCATGCCATCGCCCACGACTATCGGTTCTATTCCTATGGCGATGCCAGCCTGCTATTCCCGGCGGCATGACGGAAAGACCCTTTGGCTTCACCATTCACGCAACCGATGGCCCGGCCCGCCTTGGTACGGTTCAGACGCGGCATGGCGACATCCGCACGCCCGCCTTCATGCCGGTGGGCACCGTGGGCACCGTGAAAGGACTCTATCTCGACCAGGTCGAGGCAACGGGCGCCGACATCATCCTGGGCAATACCTATCACCTCATGCTCCGTCCTGGTGCCGAGCAGGTTGCGGAACTTGGCGGGCTTCACCGCTTCATCGGCTGGAAGCGGCCCATCCTCACCGACTCGGGCGGCTTCCAGATCATGTCGCTCTCCAAGATCCGCAAGATCACCGAGCAGGGCGCCATCTTCCAGTCGCATATCGACGGCAAGCGGCACGAGCTGACACCGGAACGCGCCATGGAGATCCAGCGGTTGCTGGGCTCCGACATCCAGATGCAGCTCGACCAGTGCCTGGAGTTTCCGCATACCGAAAAGGCCGCCGAGAAGGCGATGCAGCTGTCGCTGCGCTGGGCCGAGCGGTCACGACGGGCCTTCGGGCAGCAGCCGGGGCGCGGCAATTTCGGCATCGTGCAGGGCGGCGTCAACGCCCGGCTCCGGCGCGAGAGTGCCGAGGGCCTCAAGTCCATCGGCTTCGAAGGTTACGCCATCGGTGGCCTTGCGGTGGGCGAGGGCCAGGCCCAGATGCTGCAGACCATCGAGGCCACTGGGCCGCATCTGCCGGTTGACCGTCCGCGCTACCTGATGGGCGTCGGCACGCCCGAAGACATCCTCGAATCGGTGGCCCGGGGCATCGACATGTTCGACTGCGTCATGCCCACGCGGTCGGGCCGTCACGGGCAGGCCTTCACCCGTTTCGGCAAGATCAACCTGCGCAATGCCCGGCATGCCGGAGACCCGCGGCCGCTCGATCCGGAACATCCGTGCCCGGCGCTGTCGCAATACTCGCGGGCCTATCTGCATCACCTGATCCGTTCGGGCGAGCTCTTGGGTATGATGCTGCTGTCCTGGGCCAATATCGCCTATTACCAGTCGCTGATGCAGGGTATCCGCGCCGCCATCGCCGAGGGCCGGTTCGATGCGTTCCGGACCGCGACGAAGGAACAGTGGAAACGCGGCGACGTTCCGGCATAATGCCGCGCCAGACGGGGAAGGGAATCCGAACATGAAGCTGTCCGATGATGTCATCATTCCAGCAACGCGCGAAACCGTATGGAAGGCGCTCAATGACCCGCATGTGCTGAAGCAGTGCATTCCGGGCTGCGAGAGCATCACCAAGCATTCTGACACCAGCATGGAAGCCAAGGTGACCCTCAAGCTTGGTCCGGTGAAGGCCTCCTACAAGGGTGCGGTCACGCTGTCGGATCTCGATCCGCCCAATGGCTATCGTATCTCCGGCGAGGGCAAGTCGCTGATGGGCTCGGCGGCGGGCGGAGCTGACGTGCGCCTTGAAACCGTGCCGGAGGGGACCCGGCTCTCCTATGATGTCGACGTGCAGGTGGGCGGCAAGATCGCCAGCCTTGCGGCGCGTTTCATCGAACCGACGTCACGCATGCTCGCCGGTCAGTTCTTCGAGAAGCTGGGCGAGATTGCCGGCAAGATGGGGCCTGTGGCCTCTGCGGCCCCGGCAGCAAAGCCTGCCCAGAAGAAGCAGGCGGCGAAGAAGCCAGCAGCGAAGAAGCCTGCCGCGAAGAAAGCCGCAGCCAAGAAGCCTGCGTCGAAGAAGGCCGCTGCAAAGAAGAAGCGCTGATCTGCCATTCTCGGTAAACGGTTTACCCTAACGCTTCATCCTAAACGGTGAAAGCGCAGTGTTTACCATAAGTTACGCTGGCGCCGCGGCAATCGTTCCCATACATTTGTAATCGAAATCAAGAGAACTTTTCGGCGTCATTGGCCGCCAGGGTTTTCGAGGCGGGATGGCATCTTGGCCGTCCGGCCAGCACATCGAAGCGGCAACGCTTCACCGCAATGCCCCGCGCTTCAGGTCCGCCGCATCTCCTGAGACGAGGGGTTCGCCGGTCCGGGCTAGACAAAGGGTGGCCTCCCCGATGTCCGTGCCTGGGCCGGCACCGATTC
>JBGSNJ010000384.1:0-5946 GCA_041739715.1 Aestuariivirga sp. | reverse complement strand
GGGCGCCGCGCGCTGGCCCGACGAGATCTGCGCGCCTTCGAAGGCCGGTCCCGTGGGCGAGGAACAGGCCAGCAGCCGCGCCTTCGAGCCCAGCACGATCTCGGCATTGGTGCCGACATCGACGGCCAGCATGATCTCGTCCTGCTCGTGCGGCGCCTCCGACAGTACCACGCCCGCAGTGTCGGCACCGACATGCCCGGCGATGCAGGGCAGAACATAGGCCCTGGCGCCGGGATTGAGCTTCAGGTCCAGCTCGCGCGCCGGAATGGTGACCGCGAGTCCGGTGGCCAGCGCAAAGGGCGCGCCGCCCAGTTCGGTCGGATCGATGCCGAGGAAGAGGTGATGCATGACCGGATTGCCGACCAGCACCACTTCCATGATGTCGTTGAGCGCGATCCCGGCGCGCCCGGCCACCTCTTCCGCCAGCGTCTGCAGCGCCTGGCGGATGGCGGCGGTCATCTCCTTCTCGCCGCCCGGATTCATCATCACATAGGAGACGCGGCTCATCAGATCCTCGCCAAAGCGGATCTGCGGATTCATCAGCCCCGCGGAGGCCGCCACTTCGCCGGTCGAGAGATTGGTGAGATGGGCGGCAATGGTGGTGGAGCCGACATCGATGGCGATGCCATAGGCCTTGTCGTGGAAGCCGGGCCAGATCGCCACCAGCCGGTTGCCGCCGCCGGGCGCGCGCGAGAAGACGGCGGCGGTGATCTTCCACTCGCCTTTGCGCAGAACCTTCTGCAGCTCGGCGATGATCGGGAGGTCGCAGGAGAGCCTGGTGATCTGCCATTGATCTTCCAGCGCCTTGTAGACGCGTTCGAGATCGGAGGAAGGCTTGTGCATGTCCGGCTCTTCGACCTCGATGAAGCACAGCCTGGTGCAGGGATCGAGCTCGATGGCGCGGGTATCGGCCTCCTTGCGGACGACCTGCTTGTGGACCTGCGATTCCGGCGGCACGTCGATGACGAGATCGCCCAGGATCCTGGTCTGACAGGAGAGGCGGCGTCCGGCGGCAAGGCCGCGCAGCCTGTCGTAGCGCTCCTCGACCTTGGAGAATTCCGAGACATGCGAGCCGCGCGATGTGATGCCGTGCTTTGCGAATTCGCCCTCGCCCACGTTCACCTGGCAGCGCCCGCAGATGGCGCGCCCGCCGCAGACCGAGTCGATGTCGACGCCCAGCGCCCGCGCCGCCTGCAGCACCGGTGTTCCAACGGCGAAGCGCCCGCGCTTGCCCGAGGGCGTGAAGACGATGAGAGGGTTGGTTTCGGTCATGTCAGTGTGAGGTCGCGAATGGCGAATGGCGAATGGCGAATGGAAGGACGGAGATGGAATATTCGGTCAAGGTGCTCGCGCGCCCCATTCGCCATTCGCCACGCGCTATTCGCATCTCCTATCGCCTCCGCCGGGCCTCGCGCGCCTTGCGCCGGGCTTCGATGTCCTCGTTCGACGAGACTTCGCCCGCGGCCTGCGCGGCGGCGGACGGACCTGCGGTCATCTCGCGGAACTTCTGCGTCCAGAACTTGCAATGGCGGTCGGTGCCGTTCAGCACGTTGGCGCCGAAGATGGCATGCATGTCTTCGTCATGCAGCGGGTTCATGATGGCCGAGGTCATGCCGTGGCTTGCCGCCATGGCAAGGAAGTAGCCGGTCAGGGCCCGGCGGTTCGGCATGCCGAAGGAAATATTCGAGGCGCCGCAGGTTGTGTTCACCTTCAGCTCCTCGCGCAGGCGGCGCACGAGGCGGAACACCTGCTGGCCAGCCGTGCCCATGGCGCCGATCGGCATGACGAGGGGGTCGACCACGATGTCATGCGGCTTGATGCCGTGATCGGCGGCGCGCTCGACGATCTTCTTGGCGACCGCGAAGCGCACGTCCGGGTCTTCCGAGATGCCGGTCTCGTCGTTGGAGATGGCCACGACGGCGACATTGTACTTCGCCACCAGCGGCAGGATGGCCTCGAGTTTCTCTTCCTCGCCGGTTACCGAATTGACCAGCGGCCGGCCCTTGGCCGTTTCAAGCCCGGCCTTCAGCGCCGAGGTGACGGAGGAATCGATGCACAGCGGGATGTCGGTGATCGACTGCACGATCTCGAGCGTCTGCCGCATCAGCGGCGGCTCTGACTCGTTGGGGTTGACCGCGGTCACGCCGGCATTGACGTCGAGGATATGCGCGCCGGCCACCACCTGGGCCATGGCGTCCTTGATCACCGTCTCGAAATTGCCGGCCTGCATCTCGGCGGCCAGTTTCTTTCGGCCCGTGGGATTGATGCGCTCACCGATCACCGTGAAGGGCCGGTCGAAGCCGATGATATGCTCGCGGGTCGCGGAGGCGACGAGGGTGTGGGTCATTGGGCTTTGCCTCCATTGGCAATGAGGGTCTTGATGACATCCTGGGTGAAGCGGGCCTCGAGTTCGGCCTTGACCTTCTCGACCTCGGCGGCCAGATCATCGCCGACCGGCACCGGGTCCGATCGCCGCCAGTCAGCCAGGTAATCGTCGGTGTTGGTGGCCCCGCCGCGCATCGCGGCCATGTCGATGGCCTCCATGAAACGGTTGTCCAGCATGCGCTTTTCTTCCTTCCGCCCGGCCTTGACCGAGACGGCAGAGGGAATGTCGCGCCAGTAGGTGATGATCAGGTTTGCCATGATGGGCTGCTTTATCGCCGTTTCGGGTCAGGGGGAATTGCCTGAAAACGACATGGAACACGGTCGGATCGGCGGCGGACCGGGAGGTCCGCCGCTCTGCGGGCCGGAAGGCCGGAAGTCAGACGGTCTTGTTCTTGGTGAGCATTCCCCAGATCCAGAGCACGATGACGGCGCCCACGATGGCCCCGATGAACCCCGCGCCCTGGCCGGCCTGATAGATTCCGACGGCCTGACCCAGATAGGAGGCGACGAAGGCGCCGACGATGCCCAGGATGGTGGTCAGGATGAAGCCTGACGGTTCGTTGTTCCCTGGCTTCAGGAACTTGGCGATCACTCCCACGACAAACCCGATGATGATGGTCCAGATGATACCCATGATGTTCCCCTGATCTGCGACGTCATATGTTTACCATTCTTAAGCAGGTACAATCAACGCGGGCGGGTTGCATTTGCCCAACCAAGTGACAGAATGCGTGTCATCCAGAGCCAATCGGGAGAGTATCATGTCCAATCGTATGCCATCGCTTGCCGCCCTGCTGGGTCTCGTTGCCATCGCCGGTTACCAGAACCGCGAGAAGATCGGCGAATTCGTCAAGGGCCTGACCGGGAAGGACCCCGCGGTTGCTGCCGGCGATGCCGTCGGCAAGGTCAAGGAGGTTCTGGGCGACGGCCCCATCGCCACGAAGATCACGGGCGGATTGGGCGAGCTGGTGGACCATTTCAAGACCACTGGGCATGGCGAAACGGCCGACTCCTGGGTCTCGACCGGGCCCAACAGGCCGATAACCGAAACAAGTCTCGAATCGGCTCTTGGGGGCGATCTCATCGACAGCCTGGTCAGGCAGACCGGCCTCACCCGGCAGGAGCTTCTGGCGCGGCTCTCCAAAATCCTGCCCGAGGCGGTCGACCGCATGACGCCCGAGGGCAAGATCCCCGGCTGATCTAGCCGCGCAACAGAGCCGCAAGATCGCGCGCAGTGAGTGCGTCGATCCCGGCAATGCTTGCCCAGATCGCCTCCGCCCGCTCTTCGCCCAGCAGGGCCCTTGCCTTGCGGCGGAGCCCATTGGCGATAAGCTCGGGAGCGTGGCGGACGGACAGATCGTGGTGCCCGGCCACGCGGACCCCGTCCGGCAGCATTAGCGCGACTTCGGTTTCCGTATCGCCGATATGCGCATCGCCCACCACGGTGACCCGCTGCGACAGCTGACGCAGCGCCGCGCTGCCGCACACCGCATCGGCATAGGAATGATCCGCCGCCGTGTCGATACCGCTCAGGACCATCGCGGCGAGGTAGGCATAGCTGAACTTGATCTCCAGCCCGCTGCGCGGAGCCTTGATGTCGCAGACCTTCAGCCAGCGCGGATTGACGCGCACCACGATGCTTGCAATCGCACCGGGTGCGATTGCGCGCTGCGTCACGAGCTTCTGCAAGGCTTCGATCATCGCATGGGTTCCATGGCAGCAGGCATGGAACTTGTGCTTGATGTCCTCGAAGAGAAAGCCGTCCGCCGCAGGCCAGTCCGCAGCGGTTGCGGCATGCGTGGCGAGGAATCCCTGAGCCGCGCCAAGGCCGTCGTCGCAGGAGATGAAGCCGCGCTCGGCCAGCAGCGCCGCCTCCACGCCATTGGCCGCAGCAATCCCGGCATTATAGGGCTTGCCCATGGTCCCGAACTGCGCCTTGAGGCCCGAGGCCCTCGTGCTGGCCAGGCTGAGCGCCATGCGCAGTCTTTGCGGTCCGAGGTCCAGCAGGCGCCCCGCGGCCACGCTCGCCCCGAAACATCCTGCCGTCGCCGTCTGGTGAAAGCCGTGATCGTAATGCCCTTGGCCCAGCACCACTCCGAGGCGGATCGAGGCCTCGGCCCCCACCAGGAAGGCGTCGCGCAGAACCTCCGCACCGGCATCGCGATCCTCCGCCAGCGCGAGCGCTGCGGGAAGGACGGCCACGGACGGGTGGCCCACATGGGCGAAATGCGTGTCATCATAATCAATGGCGTGCGAGATCGTGCCGTTGGCAAGGGCGGCGGCGCGCGGCGGTACCTTGTGTACCGCGCCGATGACACTCGCGGCAGGCCTCCCGCCCTCGTCCAGGACCAGGTCGCGGATGATGCGGCTGACCGGTTGTCCGGCGCCGGCCAAAGCCACCACGCACCAGTCGAACAGCGAGAGCGTTGCCATGGCCCGTGCCGAGGCCGGAATGTCTGCGGAGCACTGGCCCGCGAGGTCCACCACCGCGTCGACCACGGTGCTGTTCGACGCGGTCAACTCAGGACAGCCTTCCGTAGGCCGCGGACAAGGGAGCCGATCTGTGCCTCGGTAAGACACATCGGATTGACGGTCAGTATGTTCCGCTCACGGAGGAACGCATCGACATGAATGGCGGGCGATTGGCTTTGCAGCAGCAGGGCCACTTCGGCTGCACGCCCCTCCCTCTGGAACGACAGATGCAGGGACGGCACCGCAGCCGTATCCTCCGCGCCGGACAAGCTTGGAACCACACCCTTCGTGCGCCCGAGTCCGCTCTGAACCGTCTGAAGCAGGGCGAGCCATCTGGCATGGCGGGCCTTGTCGCCCTCCGCGACGAAGAGCCTGAGGGCCGTGAGCAGACCGGCGATCTCCTCCTTGCCCGCCTTGCAGCTGCGGCCGATGCCATGCTGCGGCGCGCCTTTCAGCCTGCGCTTGTCGATCAGCATGGGCGGGGGTGTCCACATGTCCCAGTAGACGTCGAGATCGAGGTGCTGGAGCGCGGCCGCCATGATCAGGTCGCGCCGGCCGCACAGGATACCGCTGGCCTGCGGACCGCCCAGCGCCTTGCCGCCGGAGAAGGCAACGAGGTCGGCGCCATCACGGATGAAGCGCTTGAGATTGGACTGCGGCGGCAGCTGAGCCGCGGCATCGACAATCACGGGAATCTTGCGGCGGCGCGCCAGCTTGCAGATGTCTTTCAGCGGCGGCTGCGCGGCGGCATCGGCCACATAGAAGATTGCCGCCGTCTTCTCGGTGATCGCGTCATCGATCTCCCAGGCTTCGGCATCGCGCACGCCTGCACCGGCATAGCGATCAGGCAGTCCCACTTCGACGATGGTCGCACCTGCCGCGCGCACCGCGTGGTCATAGAAATTGCGCTGGCTGCGCACCATGATCACTTCGTTGCGCAGGCCGCGGGTGTCGGGAAGCCTGGCCATGCGGCCAGGATCGAGCCCCGTGATGCAGGCCGCGGTGGCAAGCAGCAGGCAGGCCGAGGCCCCGGAGGCCACGTAGCCCGCTTCTGCGCCCGTGGCCTTTGCGATCTCGCACGAGGCCGCG
>JBGSNJ010000381.1:0-16368 GCA_041739715.1 Aestuariivirga sp. | reverse complement strand
GGCGGCCTCTGCCGCGCTGATCTCCGCCGTCGTGCCGCCCGAAGCGCAGGCGCGCGCCGCCGCCCTCCAGATCGTCCTCATCGGTGTCGCCATCTGCATCATGCTGCTGCTGCGTCCGCGCGGCATACTGGGCGAACTCGGCACCGTATCGCGCCACATCGAAACTAGGAAGAAGCGAGATCCGTCATGACCCAGCCACCGCGCACTGAGCTCGCCGACGGCCTCGAGATCAGCCGCCTCGTCTGCGGCCTCTGGCAGGTGGCCGATATGGAGAAGGACGGCACCACCCTCGACCCCGACCTGGCAGCGAACCACCTCGAGGCCTATGCGGCGGACGGCTTCGACAGCTTCGACATGGCCGACCATTATGGCAGTGCGGAGATCATCACCGGCCGGCTGCTGAGGCGCCCTCTGGTCCGCCGCCCCGTGGCTTTCACCAAGTGGTGCCCGGAGCCCGGCCCCATGACGCGCGACATCGTGCGGCGCGGCGTCCAGGAACGGCTCGACAGGCTTGGCGTCTCCTCAGTCGACCTCCTCCAGTTCCACTGGTGGAGCTTCGAGCATCCCGCCTGGCTCGACGCGCTGCACGAGATGAAGGCGATGCAGCAGGACGGGCTGATCCGCGCCATCGGCATCACCAATTTCGATGCCGCGCACCTCGCGCTCGCACTGGCCGACGGCATTCCCATCGTCAGCAACCAGGTCTCCTTCTCGATGGTGGACCGCCGCGCCGCGGGGGACCTTTCAGCCTTGTGCAAGTCCTCGGGCGTCCGCCTGCTCGCCTATGGCACGTTGTGCGGCGGCTTCCTATCGGAACGGTGGCTGGGCAAGGCGGAGCCCCATGAAATCATCGACTGGAGCAAATCCAAGTATAAGCGGTTCATCGATGCGGGCGGCGGCTGGAAGACATTCCAGGTGCTGCTGTCCGCCGCGCATGAGATCGCCTTGAAGCATGGCGTTTCGATCTCGAACGTGGCAACCCGATGGGTGCTGTCGCATGGCAGCGTGGCCGCCGCAATCATCGGGGCAAGGCTCGGGGAGAATGAACACCGCGCGGACAATCTCCGGACATTCGCCTTCACGCTCGACGCCGAGGACCACACGCGCCTCGATTCCGTGTTTGCCGCCATGACACCCATTCCGGGCGACTGCGGCGATGAATACCGCAAGCCCCCCTTCCTCACGGCGACGGGCGATCTCAGCCATCACCTCCAAGCCATTCCCTCAGCCTACGAAGCACTGCCGCTCTCCCACCGGGCGGGAACGCGCGTCTCGACGGGCAGCGTCTGGGAGCCGATCGCCGGCTACAGCCGCGCAGTGCGAGTGAGGGACATGATCTTCGTCTCCGGCACCACCGCGACCCATGGCGGCAGCCGCTGCGTGGCGCCCGGCGATCCCGGGGCGCAAGCCACTTACATCATCGACAAGATCGCAGCCTCGCTTGCTGCTGCAGGAAGCCGCATCGAAGACGTGGTGCGAACGCGCATCTATCTGCGCGATGCCTCGAAGTGGGAGCCCGTCTCCCGCGCTCATGGCCGCGTCTTTGGCAGCATACGTCCTGCAAATACGCTGATCGAAACCCAGCTCGTGGGCGATTACGAGGTGGAAATCGAGGCTGACGCCATAGCGGATACACCCCAACGGAACCGCTAGCATCATGCGCGGAGGAAAACTTTCGGGCAACGCTGAAACACCTTAGGCCACGCCATCCAACCGTCTGGATGGCGCATCCAAAGGCGGCCGGCTCCCTCCGGGGCTGGCCGCTTTGCGTTCCAGTCAAGCCGCTCAACCCTCGTCCACGAAGACCTCGTCGCGCTTCTGCCGCACCTGCGGCAGGAAGACGATGACGAGAACGGCCAGCGCCATCATCAGCAGAATGAAGCTGATGGGTCGGGTCAGGAAAGTGGTGGGATCGCCGCGGCCGAGGATCATGGCGCGACGCAGGTTTTCCTCCAGCATCGGGCCCAGCACGAACCCCAATAGCAGGGGCGCCGGTTCGCACTTGAGCTTGAGCAGTACATAGCCAAGCAAACCGAAGAAGGCCACGGCGTAGAGATCGTAGACATTGGAGTTGACACTGTAGACGCCGATTGAACAGAAGGCCATGATCACCGGAAAGAGCACGTGATACGGCACTTTCAGCAGCTTCACCCACAACCCGATGAGGGGAAGGTTGAGCACCACTAGCATGAGATTGCCGATCCACATCGAGGCGATGATGCCCCAGAAGAGAGCAGGCTGTTCGGACGCCACATTGGGACCCGGCACGATGCCCTGGATGATCATGGCGCCCACCATCAGCGCCATAACCGGATTGGCGGGAATGCCAAGGGTCAGCAGCGGTATGAAAGAGGTTTGCGCGCCGGCGTTGTTGGCAGACTCCGGCCCGGCCACGCCGGCGATAGCGCCACGCCCGAACTCGCGCGGTTCCTGCGATATTCTCTTCTCAACCGAGTAGGACGCGAAGGCCGCGAGGATGGCACCGCCGCCCGGCAGGATGCCAAGGGCCGAACCGATGGCCGTGCCGCGGACCATCGGCGCCACCATCTTCTTGAGGTCTTCGCGCGACGGCCACAGGCCGCCGAGGCTGGCGCTCAGCACCGACCGGTCCTGCTCGCCCTCGAGATTGCGCAGGATTTCAGCAATACCGAAGACTCCCACTGCAAGTGCCACAAAGTTCAGGCCATCGGCATATTCGGTGATGCCGAGCGTGAAGCGCGGCGTGCCGCTGTAGATGTCGGTTCCGACCAGACCCATGAGCAAACCAAGCACCACCATGGCCAGGGCCTTGAGGATGGAGCCATGCGCCAGCGCGATGGCCGAGACCAGGCCCAGCACCATGAGCGAGAAATACTCCGCCGCGCCGAACTTGAGGGCAACCACGGTCAGTGGCGGCGCGAAGATGGCCACCAGAAGCGTCGCCACGCTGCCGGCGAAGAAGGAGCCGAGGGCTGCCACCGCCAGCGCGGTTCCGGCCTTGCCCTTGCGGGCCAGTTGGTAGCCATCGATCGCCGTCACAGCCGATGAGGACTCGCCCGGCACGTTGATCAGGATGGCCGTGGTCGAGCCGCCATACTGCGCGCCGTAATAGATGCCGGCCAGCATGATGAGCGATGAGACCGGCTCGAGCTGGAAGGTGATGGGCAGCAGCATGGCGATGGTGGCCGTTGCGCCAATGCCTGGCAGCACGCCGATGAGCGTGCCGAGAATCACCCCGATCAGGCAGAAGAACAGATTCTCGGGCGAGGCCGCAGTCTGGAAGCCAAGCGCGAGATTGGAGAGGAGATCCATGGCCCGCTCCTCAGAACGGCAGCCAGGGGCCGAAACGCCGGAATGGCAGGCCCAGGGCGTAGCTGAAGACCAGCGTGGAAAAGACCGTGACGGCAAGCGCGAGCAGCAGCGCTGCGGGAAGCTTCATCTTGAGTGATGCCAAGGCCGCGACCAGTGTGGTGAGGAAGATCGATGGCACGAAACCCAGGCCGCGCACGGTCAGTCCGAAAAAGATTGGTGCGGGGAGAATGAAGAGCATGCCGCGCCAGGCATAGCTGCCGAGGTCCTCGGCGCCGGCCTTCAGCGCAGTCACGGCGATCACGCCACCAAGCAGAACGAGAATGACCGACAGGACCAGAGGGAAGTAGCCCGGACCCATCTTGAAGGTCGTCCCAAGATCGAGGCCATAGGACTGCACGCCGAAGAACAGCCCGAACAGGATGAACAAGCCTCCGGCCAGGAGATTGGTCATGTCGACGGATTGGGTTTTCAACCTAGAGCCCTCGCCAGATGACAGTTCCACGCAGATGCAGAGAAGGCGCCGGCACCCTCGCAGGCGCCGGTGTCGGAACATGTCAGTCGGCGTAGACGCCGGCCTTGTCGATGACGGCCTTCCAGCGCGGGATTTCTGCTTCGAGCTTGGCCTTCAGCGCTGCGGGCGTTGCATCGGCGGCTGACGACGGCGCGGTGCCCAGCTCGGCAAAGCGCGCCACCACATCCGGATCGGCCAGAGCCTTCTGCAGCGAGGCCGAGAGACGGTCGTTGATTTCAGCCGGAGTGCCCTTCGGCGTGTAGATGCCGTGCCAGACCGAAACATTGAAGTCGTTGAGGCCACTTTCCATGGCGGTCGGCAGGTCTGGCAGGATCTTGAGCCTGTCCGGCGTGGTCACCGCATAGGCCTTGATGGTGCCGCCCTTGATCTGTTCCGCCGTATTGGTCGTCTGATCGCACATGATGTCGACCTGGCCGCCCAGGAGATCGGTCATGGCCGGGCCCGTTCCCTTGTAGGGCACGGTGGTCAGCGGTGTGTCGATGGCGCTCATGAACATCATGCCGCAGAGATGCGAGGCCGCACCGATGCCGGCATTGGCCATGGTGACGGTCGCCGCATTTGCCTTCACGTGATCGATGAAGGCCTTGAAGTCGGCCGGCTCGAAATCCTTACGGGCCACGATGGTCATCGGTACTTCAGTGACGAGACCGACGTAGTCGAAGGCATTCAGCGTGTCGTAGGCCAGCTTTCGGTAGAGCGTGGCGCTGGTGGACATGCCGATGTGATGCAGCAGGATGGTGTAGCCATCGGGCTCCGCCGTCGCCACCTTTCCCGCACCTAACGTGCCGCCGGCACCGCCGACGTTCTCAACGATCACCTGCTGGCCCAGATCGGTCGACATCTTCTCGGCAATCAGGCGGGCCACCGTGTCGGTGGGGCCGCCGGCCGAGAACGGCACGACCATGTTGATCTGCCGATCCGGATAGGACTGGGCGTGGGCGCCAGTCGCAAGCATCATCGCGCTCGCCGCAAGACCGAGCAAAGTTCTTCCAAGAGCCATGTGTACTGTCCTCCCTGTTCGCAATGGCAATTCTCGACGTACCGCTTCTGACCTGGCGGTTTAATGGACGGAAGCTTACGGTTCAATTCCGCTTCGGGCAATGGGACGAAGGACGCAGGACCGGAGATGCCGAAGCATGACCATCATGTGGGGCTTCTCAGGTGGAAAAAGTGGCCCTTAAGACCGGGCCTGAAGCAAGATGACGAGAATTCGCGATGATCATCGTTACAGGCGGAAGCGGCAGGGTGGGCCGGGCGGCGGTGAAGGACCTGATGGAGAAGGGCTAAACGATTGCCTCGGTCGACATGGTGCCCCAGATCCATCTGCAATTTGTTTGCTGGGACGGACTCCTCAGCTCTTCTTGCCGTCAGACTCGACCAGTTTTTGGCTTCTCCCAGTTGGGATTGCCTCAGCGACGCCGAACTGCACAGTTACACCTGCAACCAGAACCTACTGTGGACCCACGCGTCAGCCGATGATGCAGTTGAATGTAGGTGAAGGCCGCATCACGGCGTCCGTCTTGGCGGGATCGGCACGGTAATAGCCTCCGAGATCTGCCGGACGACCTTGAACCGCCGCCAGTTCTGCACAGATCTTCTTCTCGTTGTCTGCCAGCGCCTTGGCGATTGGTGCAAAATGCCTGGCGAGTTCGACATCGTCGGTCTGCGCGGCAAGAGCCTGGGCCCAATAGAGCGTGAAATAGAAGTGGCTGTCACGGTTATCGGTCTGCCCCACCTTGGCGCCTGGTGACTTGTTGTTGTCTAGAACGCCCTGGGTGGCCGCATCGACAGCATCGCCCAGAACTTTGGCCTTTCTGTTGCCCCGCGCCTCGGCGAGGAACTTCAGACTTTCGCCGAGCGCGCAGAACTCGCCCAGGGAATCCCAGCGCAGATGATTCTCTTCCATGATCTGCTGAACATGCTTCGGGGCAGATCCGCCAGCGCCAGTTTCGAACATTCCGCCGCCGCTCATCAGCTTCACGATCGACAGCATCTTTGCCGATGTTCCCAACTCGAGGATCGGGAAGAGATCGGTTAGATAATCGCGCAGGACGTTGCCGGTTACAGCGATCGAGTTTTGCCCCTTGCGGATCGTTTCGAGCGTGAGACGCGTCGCCTCGCGCGGTGCTAGAAAAAGGAACTTCTCCGTGGCGCCCGCAGCCGCGAGAATGGGCTTAACATACTTGATCAGTTCCGCATCGTGAGGGCGCGCGTCATCGAGCCAGAAGATTGCCTGGCAGCCTTCCAGCCGCTGGCGATCAATCGCGAGCCTCACCCAGTCTTCGATCGGCGCCTTGCGGGTTGATGCCGCCCGCCAGATATCCCCGGCCGAGACGGCGTGCTCATGCAGCACCTCGCCATTGGCCAGCACGATCCGCACCGTGCCATCGGCCGGGATCTCGAAGGTGGTCGGGTGCGAACCATATTCTTCAGCTTTCTGCGCCATCAGTCCGATGTTATGGACCGTGCCGGCAGTCGACGGGTCGAAAGCGCCCGTCGCCTTGAAACAGTTCACCGCCTCATCATAGATCGCAGCATAGGAGCTATCGGGAATGACGCAATTGGCGTCGGCCGCCTTGCCGTCCGGCCCCCAGCCCTTGCCACCTGCGCGGATCAGCGCCGGCATCGAGGCATCGACAATCACGTCCGACGGCACATGAAGATTGCTGATGCCTTTGTCGGAATTCACCATGTAAAGGGGTGGTCCGTCTTCGATTGCCGCCTTGATGTCAGTTTCGATCTGCTGGCGCTCCGGCAACTCGCCTACCCGCTCGAGCATGGCACCAAGACCGGCGTTGGCATTGACCCCTGCTGCAGCGAGGACAGCGCCATGCTTGTCGAAAACCGGCTTGAGGAAGGTCTTGACGGCGTGCCCAAAGATGACGGGGTCAGAGACCTTCATCATGGTGGCCTTCAGGTGAATCGAGAAGAGTACACCGTCGCGCTTCGCACGCCTGATCTGTTCGGCCAGAAAGTCGGCGAGAGCCTTTGCCGACATGAACGTCGCATCGACGACAGTGCCGGCCGGATAGTTCACGCCATCTTTCAAAACTTTCACGGTGCCAACCCGCGTCACCAGTTCGATCCTGGCAGAACCGGCCTGCGCCGCGGTCAGCGTGGCCGATTTCTCGTTCGACCGGAAATCGCCGTGCGACATGGTCGACACATGCGTTTTGCTGTCGGCCGCCCATTTTCCCATGGAATGTGGATTGGCCTTTGCATAGTTCTTGACGGCAATTGCCGCGCGCCGGTCGGAATTGCCCTCGCGCAGCACTGGATTGACGGCCGAGCCCTTTATCGCATCGAAACGGCTGCGAATGTCCCGTTCCTCTGCCGTTGCGGGGTTGGCAGGGTAGTCCGGCAGGTCGTAGCCCTGGGACTGCAGTTCCTTCACTGCGGCGACCAGCTGCGGCTCGGAAGCCGAGATGTTTGGCAACTTGATCACGTTGGCGGCCGGGCTCTTTACCAGTTCTCCGAGTTCGGCCAGGTCGTCGGGCTGACGTTGCGCTGCGGTCAGGCGTTCGGGAAAAGCAGCGATAATGCGCCCAGCAAGCGAGATATCCCGCGTTCCAATCGCAATGCCTGCCGGCGCGGTGAATGCGCGAATGATCGGCAACAACGATGCAGCAGCAATCTGCGGGGCTTCATCGACCTTGGTATAGACGATGTCGGGGACGAGCCGTTCAGTCATTTTTCCGAACCCATTGTGATGTCTGCCCGCCTCTTATCCGGCGCAGCACCCGAGGTCCATACGACACTTGAACAATGGGATTATGCCACATTGCAAGAGAACGCCCGGGGCGATCTCTTCCGGACTGTCAGACGACCTTGACGGTGAGCGAACCCAAGCCATCGATCCGGGCTTCCATGACATCGCCACGCACCACCGGACCAACCCCCGAAGGCGTTCCTGACATGATGACATCTCCGGCTTCGAGCTCAAAGTACTCTGAGAGATAAGCGATCATTTCGGGCACCTTCCAGATCATCTGGTTGAGGTCGCCCTCCTGCTTGAGTGCGCCGTTGACCTTGAGTTCAACGCGCCCCTGCGCCGGATGGCCGATCTCGGACACCGGCTTGAGTGACCCCACCGGCCCGGACCGTTCGAAGGCCTTGGCAATTTCCCAGGGACGGCCCAGTTTCTTGGCCTCGTTCTGCAAGTCGCGGCGCGTCATATCCAGCGCCACGGCGTAGCCCCAGACATGATCGAGAGCCTTGGCGACCGGGATGTCGCTGCCGCCCGACTTGAGTGCCACCACAAGCTCGACCTCGTGATGCACGTCGTTGGAGTGCGGAGGATAAGGAAAACTGCCAGAGGCATCCAGGTTGTTGGGGTTCTTCTGGAAGAAGAAAGGTGACTCGCGGTTCGGGTCGTGCCCCATCTCCACGGCGTGCGCCGCGTAGTTGCGCCCGATGCAATAGACACGCCGCACCGGAAAGGCGCCGCCTCCGTTCACCGGTATGACTGGAATGGGCGGTGCGGGGATCACGAAGTCGGGCATGGCTCACCTTCTGGCAATGAATACGACCTTGAGGCTATAGCAGGGAGACAAACAAAATCAATCCCTACCAATGTGACTAACGCAGGAGAAATGGAACCAATCCAGAAATGATTCATTATTTTATTGAATATCCAGGTGCAGCATGTCATAAATTGGTCGACCAATTTAGAGACCAATCCACGATGTCTGAATCAATGACCGACAATCTGGATCCCGTGGCACGCCTTCGCAGCTACATTTTCGATGGTGGCTTTGCGCAAGGTGTAAGGCTGCCGCCTGAGCGTCACCTGACGGATGAACTTGGCATGTCGCGGGCTACACTGCGCAAGGCTCTGGGCGCCCTGGAACGGGATGGGGTGATCTGGCGCCATGTGGGTAAGGGCACTTTTGTTTCCGACGGCAGCCAGCAGGTCCCGAACGGTGCATTGGCGGAACTCGGACGCCAGCTCACTCCATTCCGCATGATGCGCGCGCGCATGGCCATCGAGCCGGCAATCGCACGCGAAGCGGCGGTCAATGCGTCAGGCGACACACAGATGCGGATGCAGCGGGCGCTCGAACGCTCCAAGGCGGCGGCGACCTGGCGGGAGTACGAGATTCAGGATGATATCTTTCATCGGACCGTGGCCGAAGCCAGCGACAATATGCTGTTGCTGGCGCTTTTCGATCAGCTGAACGGCGTACGGCGTGCCGTGGCGTGGGGGAATGTGACCCGGCGCAGCGCACTGCCTTCCCCGGACCATTCGAGCTTCGCCGAGCACGATGCAATCGCAAAGGCTATCGCGAACCGGGATCCGGTTGCAGCCTACGACGCGATGCGCGCGCATCTGCGCTCGGTATCGCAACGACTTTTTGGGGAGAGCTGAGCAACGAACGGTACTCCGGGACAAAGAGGGCACAAGACCCCGACCGGAGAAGGAAGTCCAACGTCACATGTGAAATCTCAGGGAGGAGAGCATGAACAACTTCGTCAGAAAAATCGCCGGACTGGCCTTGGCGGCCGGAATGATGATCTCATCTGCTTACGCCGACACCATCCGAATCGCGCTGGCGGAACCGCCATCCGATGAACTTGCGGCCTTCTTCGTCGCACTTGAGCGCGCCAAGGCCAATGGGCTGGACTACGAATGGACCGCCTTCGCCGATGAGGAATTGGCCATTCAGGCCGTACTGAGCGGCGACATGGACATCGGGTTCGGAACGCCCTACGCGGCCATGCAGCGCTCCAAGGCGCCGATCCGCATCATCTACCAGCTATCCAAGCTGGTGTTCTTTCCAGTCACGACCAAGGAATTCAACAAGCTGGCCGATCTCAACGGTCAACCGATCATGCTGCATTCTCGCGGCGGCGGCACCGACTCGATCGCAAATGTGATCGAGGAGAAGGAAGGCATCAAGTTCGGCGAGCGCTCATACGTGCCCGGTTCGAACAACCGTGTCGTGGCGATGATTGCCGGCCAGGGCAAGGCAACCATTCTTGACCTGTCCAACAAGAACAAGATCGTGGCGCAGGCCGGCGACCGCTTTCACGCATTGCCGATGTTCGAAGTCAAGGCCAGTGATGAAGCGCTCTTCGCCAATCTGAATTGGATCAAGGAGAACGAGAAGGCCGTCAACATCTTCGTCGATGCGCTGCACAGCGTGTGGACCGACATGGCCAAGGATCCGACCATCATCCGCCGCGAAACCAATCCCAACAATCCAATCGGACAGCTGCCGGCCGAAGTGCTGGCGGAGCTCGATGGCTTCTACAAGGATGCGGTGGAAGGCGGACTCTATGATCCCAACGGCGGCGGTCGCGAAGCCGCAAAGGCCGACATGGAGTGGTACACGGCGGCCGGCCAGCTGGAGGGCGATCCTGCTACGCTGAACATCGAGGACTTCTGGTACTTCGCACCGCTCGACGCGGCAATGAAGCAGTAAGCTACGGCCCACCGACTGCCGGCCGGACAACCGGCCGGCAGTTCTTTCTGTCCTTGCAACCGAAGCTCTGGATATGGATTGATGAAACACCGCTCGCTGCTTCTCAAGCTCCTGTCGGCAGCGATCGTGTTCGGAGCCTGGGAAATCGCTGGCCGCGTGCCAGTCAGCTACGCCTTCCCCACCTTCACCGACTCCATGGCGGCGCTTGGCCGCATGACATTGGACGGTTCACTCTTCACGGCCTATGCCGAAACGCTCCGGCCACTTCTGGTCGGCATCACTATCTCGGCCATTGCTGGAATCGGTTTGGGGCTGTGGATCGGCCTGAGTTCCCGTTTCGACTGGCTCTTCTCACCGGTCTTCATCGTGATGCAGGCTGCGCCGCTCGCCGCCCTGATCCCGATCCTTGTCATGGTTTATGGCATCGGACTGACGTCGAAGGTCTTCGTCGTCTGCATCATGGCCATGCCCGTGATTGTGCTGAACACGGCAAGTGCCGTCCGCAACACGCCCGCCTCGATCAAGGAAATGGCAAAATCCTTCATGGCCAAGGACAGCGACGTGTTGCTCAAGATCATCCTTCCCGCCGCCTCTCCCATCATCTTCTCCGGCCTGCGCCTTGGCGTTTCGGCCGGGTTCATTGGCGCAATCCTGTCGGAGCTGAAGATCACCCCAACGGGTGTTGGCGACATCATCACCTACAGCCGCTCGATTGCAGACTATCCGAGCATGTATGCAGCGATCTTCTCCATCATCGTGCTTGCGGTTCTCTTCCTGAACCTACTCGAAAAGCTCGAAAACCACCTGTTCGAAGGGAACAACCGTGGCTATGTCTCAGATTAAGCCGATCAAGCCGCATGCGGCGACACCCGCCGCCGAGAGCGCGGTTTCGGTCAGGAACGTCTCCAAGACCTACCAGGATGTGGAGGCGCTCAAGAACCTCTCGCTGGAGTTCCCGCGCGGCGAACTGACCTCCCTGCTCGGCCCGTCGGGCTGTGGAAAGACAACCCTTCTGAAGATCATCGCCGGTCTGCTGCAGCCCACCTCCGGTCAGGTCGAGGTTGACGGCAAGACGGTCACTGGCCCGGGTCCGGACCGCGCCTTCGTATTCCAGGACTTTGCCTTGCTGCCCTGGGCCAATGTCATCCGAAATGTCGCTTTCGGGCTGGAACTCCGCGGCGTCGGGAGGTCCGAACGCGAGGCCATTGCCGAGCGATACATACGCGAAGTCGGCCTGGCGGGATTCGAAAAGAAGTATCCGCACCAGCTCTCGGGGGGTATGCGCCAACGCGTCGGCCTTGCCCGCGCGCTGTCGGTTGACGCGCAGGTCCTGCTTCTGGACGAGCCCTTCTCGGCCGTCGACGAACAGACCCGGCGCAAGTTTCAGGAAGATCTCCTGTCGCTGGTCCAGAACCAGAGGAAGACCTTTATCTTCGTGACCCATTCCATCGAGGAAGCGGTCTACGTATCGGACCAGATCGCAATTCTCCTGCCCCGGCCCAGCCGGGTGTCCGAGATCATCCGTCCGACCAGCTTCCGGGGCAAGGGAGTGAACAACATCCGGCGCGACCCCGAATATCTCGACATTGTCGATGCGATCTGGGCCTCCTTGCGCAACTACGTGGAGTAACCGGCGGCATGACCCTGTTCGGCTACAAGCTTCCCGCCATGTCTTCGCTGATCCTCTGGGCAGTGTTGTGGGAGATCGTCGGCCAGTTGCAACTGACCTTCTTCGTGCCGCCCTTCTCAACCGTCGTCATCACCTTGATCAAGCTGATCCCTACGCCTGCTTTTCTCAATGCGCTCGGGACGACTGCCTATGCCTTCTGCGCTGGCGTCGCATTCGCGATCGTCATCGGGATTCCGGTTGGAATCCTGATGGGCAAGAACCGACTGATTGACGAAATGCTCCTGCCCTGGGTCAATATCTTCCTCTCGGCCCCGCTGACCGCATTGGTGCCCGTTCTGATGGTGCTGTTCGGCTTCGGAACCAAGACCATCATCATCACCACCACGCTGTTTGCAGTGTGGATCATCATCCTCAATGCCCGGGCGGGGGTGCTGCAGATCAACCGCTCACTGGTGGAAATGGCCCGCAGTTTCGGCGCGACGCCGATGGACGCATTCTTCAAGATCTATTTCTGGGCAGCCCTGCCCGAGATTCTGGGCGGTGTCCGGATCGGCGTCATCCGCGCGGTGAAGGGCGTCATCATCGGGCAGCTGCTCATCTCGATCGTGGGGTTCGGTGCGCTCTTCGAACTCTATTCCAGCAATTTCTTGATGGCGCAATTCTGGGCCGTCCTGCTCGTCCTGTTCGGCCTGGCCTTCGTGATTTCCGAGTTCCTCGCCTATCTGGAGCGCAAGGTCTCCTACTATGCAGCCTCGCGCTAGGCGTCAGAGCAACTTTCCGGAACTCATCGAAAGCGACACCTCATGACAGATACGCTCGCATCTCTCTTCGCCGACAAGGATCCTGGCGCACCGGCCATCGGCGCCGCCGGACGCGCCTGGCTGACCTATGGCGGATTGCGGGCCTTGTCTCATGACGTCGCCGGACAGCTCAGAAGCCTTGGCATTGGCGCCCGAGACAGAGTGGCGATCGTTCTTCCGAACGGACCGGAAATGGCCGCGGCCTTCGTGACAATCGCGCAGTCGGCCGTCACTGCTCCCTTGAATCCCGCCTATCGGACAGAAGAATTCGCCTTCTATCTGGATGATCTCAGGGCGAAGGCCCTGGTGGTGGCGGCTGGTTATGATGGCCCTGCCGTTGCCGCAGCCGAGGCACGTGGCGTGACGGTACTGCGACTTGTCACAGGAGCGGATCTGCCAGCCGGTCACTTCGATCTCTCGGGTCCGGCTGCCAATGGTGGCAGCAGTGGGCAAGAGGCTCCTGGCGCCGGCGACATCGCGCTGATCCTGCATACATCAGGGACCACGTCACGGCCCAAGATCGTCCCTTTGCTGCAGTCGAACCTCGCGGCATCGGCCCGGAACATCAGCACAGCGCTGGCGCTCACGCCCGCTGATCGCTGCCTCAATGTGATGCCGCTGTTCCATATCCATGGTCTCATCGCAGCGGTGACTGCCTCGCTTGCGGCTGGCGCATCAATCTGGTGCGCACCGGGCTTTGATGCCCTCAGGTTCTTCGGCTGGATGATGGATGCAAAGCCGACATGGTATTCGGCCGTGCCAACCATGCACCAGGCCATCCTCAGTCGGGCACCGCGAAACCAGGATGTCATCAAGGCAGTTCCCTTGCGATTCCTCCGGTCGTCCTCGGCTTCGCTCCCGGCCCAGGTGATGCTGGCTCTTGCCGGCACCTTCGGGGCTCCGGTGATCGAGGCTTATGGGATGACCGAAGCCACGCACCAGATGACCAGCAACCCGCTGCCGCCGCGCACCCAGAAGCCCGGTTCCGTCGGGGTCGCGGCGGGACCGCTGGTCCGCATTGCCCATGACATCGAGAACCGGCTGATCGACGGCATTGGTGAAGTTGTGATCTCGGGGCCTAGCGTTACCCCCGGCTACGAGAACAACGAAGATGCCAACGCCCGGAGTTTCTTCGATGCCGAGGGGCGGCGCTGGTTCCGGACCGGCGATCAGGGCGCCTTCGATGCCGACGGCTACCTCAGTCTGACCGGACGGTTGAAGGAAATCATCAATCGCGGCGGCGAGAAAATCAGCCCCCTCGAAGTGGATGGCGTCTTGCTCGACCACCCTGCGATTCTTCAGGTTGTCGCTTTCGCCATGCCTCATCCCAAGCTGGGCGAAGAGGTGGCCGCTGCCGTGGTGCTGCGGGAGGGCCATGTAGCCACCGAGCGCGAGATCCGGGACTTCGCGGCCAGCCACATGGCGGATTTCAAGGTGCCCCGCCGCGTCATCATCCTAGAAGAAATCCCCAAGGGCGCGACAGGAAAGCTGCAGCGGATCGGCCTGGCCGAGAAGCTGGGCCTGACCACGCAGCAGTGACAGGCGGACGAAGAGCATCGCCATGAGGGTCTGCATATTTGGTGCTGGAGCAATTGGCGGTTACCTCGGCGCCAAGCTGGCCCTCGTGGGCGCGGAGGTCAGCCTGGTGGCCCGCGGCCCGCATCTGGATGCAATCAGGTCGCGTGGGCTGACTCTTGTCGAGGACGGCAGGGATCCAGTGACCCTTCCAGTCCGGGCCACGGCCGATGCCGCGGAACTGGGACAGCAAGACTATGTGATCGTCACCCTCAAGGCACATTCGGTTCCCGCTGCGGTCGGCGCCATCCAGCCGCTCCTTGGTGATCACACCACCATCGTCAACGGCGTGAATGGCCTGCCTTGGTGGTACTTCCACAAGATCGGCACCGAACTTGAAGGGACTCGGCTCAACAGCGTGGACCCCGGCAATCTCCAGTGGGATGGCTTCGGCCCGGATCGTATCCTGGGATGCGTCGTCTACCCGGCCGCGGAGGTCAGCGCGCCCGGGACCATCCGGCACGTGGAAGGCAATCGATTCTCGCTGGGTGAACCCGACGGATCGAGATCCGACCGTGCCGTGGCACTGTCGCAACTTCTGCAGTCCGCCGGACTGAAGGCGCCGGTACGTCCGCGTCTGCGCGAAGAGATCTGGCTCAAGCTGTGGGGCAATCTGTCCTTCAATCCGATCTCTGCACTCACCCATGCTACTCTCGACAGGCTCTGCACCGATCCGGGAACGCGTGACGTGGCTAGGCGGATGATGCTTGAGGCACAGCAGATCGGCGAGAAGCTCGGCATCGTGTTTCCTATCGACGTGGAGCGGCGCATCGATGGCGGGGCAGCAGTTGGAGCGCACCGCACCTCAATGCTTCAGGATCTCGATGCAGGTCGACCGCCGGAGATTGATGCTTTGATCCGGTCTGTACAAGAACTCGGCCAGCTCACAGCGACGCCTACGCCCACGATCGACACTGTCTTGGCTCTCATTGCACTCCGAGCACGAGTAAGTGGACTCTACTGACCCTTCATCACCGCCGGCGAAGAATGATGAGCAGGGCTCTAGCCCAAATACTTCTCAAACCATGCCAAAGTGCGTTCCCAGGCGAGCTTTGCCGCAGCCTCATCATAGCGCGGTGTTGAGTCATTGTGGAAGCCGTGGTTCACACCGGGATAGATATGCGCTTCATAGATCTTGGAGTTTGCCTTTAGCGCGGCCTCATAGACTGGCCAGCCTTCGTTGATGCGCGTGTCCAACTCTGCATAGTGAAGGAGGATCGGGGCCTTGATACGGGGGACATCCTCGGCCTTCGCCTGGCGACCGTAGAAGGGTACTGCGCAGGCCAGCTCAGGATAGGCGACCGCCGCCGCATTCGATACTCCACCGCCATAGCAGAAGCCCGCCATCCCAACCTTTCCCGTTGTCGACTCATTCACCATCAAGAACTCGATCGCTGCAAAGAAGTCATTCATGAGCTTCTCGGGATCGACCTGCTGCTGAAGTTCGCGCCCCTTCTCATCGTTGCCGGGATAACCACCCTTGGAAGTCAACCCGTCTGGCGCCAGGGCGATGTAGCCTGCTTTTGCAACCCGGCGCGCAACGTCCTCGATGTATGGATTCAACCCACGATTCTCGTGAACCACGACGACGGCGGGGAGCTTTCCACTGGCCTTGGCCGGGCGCACGAAGTAGCCGCGCACCTCGCCATGCCCGCGCGGTGAGGGATAGGAAATGTACTCGGCGACAATATCAGGGTCTGTGAACGCAATCTGCTGAGCCAATGCATAATCCGGCGATAACGAAGCCAGAATCGAAGCAGCGGTCATGCTACCTACAGTAAAGACTGCTGCACGCTCGAGAAATTCTCTTCTGGTAATGCGCCCGTGGACATAGAAGTCATACAGTTCAAGAAGCTCCGGAGCAAAGTCCTTGGCGGTCAAACGAGTCATGTGAGTTCCCTTCCCATGTCAGCTATCGCAACGGTAGGACGAATTAGCCACCGAACTCCGTCGCACATTTGCAAACAAACTCTCGCTGTCAACGCCGGAGCAAAAACCAGCCATTCGCCGGAGCAAAAGTCGGCCAGCCTGGCTTTTGTGGGACGGTGCCTGCAAGAGGGGTGTCAGCGGCCAGTCAGCCGCGCCCACAGGAGGCTGGCGGGTGACTGGCCGCAG
>JBGSNJ010000001.1:0-4598 GCA_041739715.1 Aestuariivirga sp. | reverse complement strand
TCGGCCCAGCGCATGGGTGCCGAGGGCATCAAGATCACCTGCGCCGGCCGCCTTGGCGGCGCCGAAATCGCGCGCACCGAGTGGTACCGCGAGGGCCGCGTGCCGCTGCATACGCTGCGCGCCGATGTCGACTACGGCGTTGCCACCGCGCACACTGCCTATGGCACCAATGGCGTCAAGGTCTGGATCTTCAAGGGTGAAATCCTTGAGCACGATCCGATGGCCCAGGACAAGCGCATGGCCGAGCCGCAGGATGGCGGATCGCGTCCGCGCCGCGACCGTGACGCGGCTTGAGTTTTGAGGGTTAGCGAAAATGCTGCAACCGAAGAAGACAAAGTACCGGAAGGCCTTCAAGGGCCGCATCCACGGCAAGGCGACAAGCTGCAACACGCTTGATTTCGGCGCCTTCGGCCTCAAGGCCACCGAGCCGGATCGTCTCACCGCACGCCAGATCGAGGCTGCGCGCCGTGCGCTTGCGCGCGGCATGAAGCGCGCCGGCCGCATCTGGATCCGGGTGTTCCCCGACGTTCCCGTGTCGAAGAAGCCGGCGGAAGTCCGCATGGGTTCCGGCAAGGGCTCGACCGAATACTGGGCGGCGCGGGTGAAGCCCGGCCGCGTGATCTTCGAAATCGACGGCGTTCCGCGCGCAGTCGCCGAGGAATCCCTCGGCCTCGCGGCCGCCAAGCTTCCGATCAAGACGCGCTTCGTCGCGCGGCTTGGCGAGTAAGGAGTAGACTCGCATGAAATTCGCCGATGTGAAGGCCATGACCAAGGACCAGATCAAGGACGAGGTCCTCAAGCTGAAGAAGGAGCAGTTCAACCTGCGCTTCCAGAAGGCGACCGGCCAGATTGAAAACACCGCGCGCATCCGCCAGATCCGCCGCGACATCGCCCGTCTCAAGACGGCCGCTGCGCAGCAGGCGGCCGCGAAGTAGGAGAGACGAGAATGCCGAAACGCATCCTGCAGGGCGTCGTGGTGAGCGACAAGAACGACAAGACCATTGTCGTGAAGGTCGAACGCCGCCTGCGTCACCCGGTTCTGAAGAAGACCGTGCGCCTGTCGAAGAAGTATCATGCGCATGACGAGAAGAACGAAGCCAAGACGGGCGACGTCGTCCGTATCCAGGAGACGCGCCCGCTGTCGAAGCAGAAGCGCTGGGAACTGGTCGAGAAGGTTGCGGCCGGGCAGGCCTGAGGAAGGACAAGCGGGCGGTCAAACGCCCCAATGTGAACGGGTGATCAGATGATCCAGCAAGAAACGAATCTCGATGTTGCGGACAACTCCGGTGCGCGCCGGGTGCAGTGCATCAAGGTGCTGGGCGGTTCGAAGCGCCGCTACGCTTCGGTGGGCGACATCATCGTGGTGTCGGTCAAGGAAGCCATTCCGCGCGGTCGCGTGAAGAAGGGCAGCGTGATGAAGGCCATCGTGGTGCGGACCGCCAAGGATATCCGCCGCCCCGACGGTTCGGTCATCCGCTTCGATCGCAATGCCGCCGTGCTCATCAACGCGCAGGGCGAACCGGTCGGCACCCGCATCTTCGGGCCCGTGCCGCGCGAGCTGCGCGCCAAGAACCAGATGAAGATCATTTCGCTTGCGCCGGAGGTGCTGTGATGGCGGTGAAGCTGAAGATCCGGAAGGGCGACAAGGTCGTCGTCCTCACCGGCAAGGACAAGGGCAAGCAGGGTGAAGTCATCCGCATGATCCCGTCCGAGAATCGCGCGGTCGTGCGCGGCGTGAACGTGGCCAAGCGCCATACCCGCCAGACGGCCTCGCAGGAGGGCGGCATCATCTCGAAGGAGTTGCCGATCCATGTGTCGAACCTGGCTCTGCGCGATCCGAAGGATGGCAAGCCGACCCGCGTGGGCTACAAGTTTCTTGCCGACGGCAAGAAGGTGCGTGTGGCCAAGCGTTCTGGAGAAGTGATCGATGGCTGAGGAAAAGACCAAGAAGGCCCCCGCCAAGGCGGCGGCCCCGGCCAAGAAGGCCGAAGGCAAGAAGGCCAAGGCCGAGGCGGCGGAGCCGCGTGCTGCCGGCCCGGCGGAAATGCTTCCGGCCGACTATAAGCCGCGCCTGCGCAAGCACTACGACGAGGTCGTCCGCCCGCAGCTGATCGAGAAGTTCGGCTACAAGAATGTGATGGAAGTTCCGCGCATCACCAAGATCGTGCTCAACATGGGCATCGGCGAGGCGACGCAGGACTCCAAGCTGGTGCAGGTCGCGGCCAGCGAGCTCGAGAAGATCGCAGGCCAGAAGGTGGTGATCACCAAGGCCCGCAATGCCATCGCGCAGTTCAAGATCCGCGAGAACCTGGCGATCGGCGCCAAGGTCACCATGCGCAAGACCCGCATGTACGAGTTCCTTGACCGCCTGATCACCATTGCACTGCCGCGCGTGCGCGACTTCCGTGGCCTCACGGACCGCAGCTTCGACGGCAATGGCAACTATGCGTTCGGCATCAAGGAGCACATCATTTTCCCGGAGATCGACTACGACCGTATCGATCGCGTCTGGGGCATGGATGTCATCATCTGCACGTCCGCGAAGACCGACGAGGAAGCCCGGGCGCTCATCGACGCGTTCAACTTCCCCTTCCGCAAGCCCGTCCGCAAGGCGGCTTGAGACAATAGAACTGGCTGAGGTAGCCCACATGGCAAAGACGAGCTCGGTAGAAAAGAACAATCGCCGCCGCAAGATGGCGAAGCAGTATGCCGGCAAGCGCGCCCGCCTCAAGGCGATCGCGCAGAACAAGAGCGCTACCATGGAAGAGCGCTTCGAGGCCCAGCTCAAGCTGGCCCAGCTGCCGCGCAATTCGGCGCCCACGCGCATTCGCAACCGCTGCGAGGTGACGGGCCGTCCGCGTGCCTACTACAGGAAAATCAAGATGTCGCGTCTGGCGCTTCGCGATCTGGCCAACCAGGGTCTCATCCCCGGCATGGTCAAGTCGAGCTGGTAACAGATACGGACTTCAGGAGAGCTGAGAAATGAGTGTGAATGATCCGATCGGCGATATGCTCGCCCGCATCCGGAACGCACAGGAGCGCGGCAAGTCGAAGGTCTCGACGCCGGCCTCGCGCCTGCGCGAGCGTGTGCTCGAAGTGCTGCAGAGCGAAGGCTTCATCCGCGGCTTCGCCACGGTTCAGCAGGGCCAGGGCAAGGCCGAGATCGAGATCGAGCTGAAGTACTTCGATGGCGCACCCGTGATCCGCGAGATCCAGCGCGTGTCGAAGCCGGGCCGCCGGGTCTATGCTTCGGTCGCCACCATGCCGACGGTCTACAACGGCCTCGGCATCTCCATTCTGTCGACGCCGAAGGGCGTCATGTCCGATGCGGACGCTCGCGCCCAGAACGTGGGTGGCGAAGTGCTCTGCACGGTATTCTGAGGAACGGTACCCATGTCTCGTATCGGTAAGAAGCCAGTTCCGGTTCCCGCAGGCGTCACGGTCAATCTGGCCGGGTCGAACCTGTCGGTGAAGGGCCCCAAGGGCGAACTCAAGATGGTGTTCGTCGATCAGGTGCTGGCCAAGATGGAAGATGGCGCGCTCAAGGTCGATCCCAAGGACCAGACCAAGCTGGCGCGGTCGTGCTGGGGCATGTCGCGCACCATGGTCGCCAACATGATCAAGGGCGTGTCGGAAGGCTACAGCAAGACCCTCGAAATCACGGGCGTCGGCTATCGCGCCGCCGTCCAGGGCAAGGTGCTCCAGCTCAACCTCGGCTACAGCCATGATGTGAACTATCCGATCCCGGAGGGCATCGACATCAAGGCGACCAAGCCGACCGAGATCGTGATCACCGGAATCGACAAGCAGCGCGTCGGCCAGGTTGCCGCGGAAATCCGCGAGTTCCGTGGCCCCGAGCCCTACAAGGGCAAGGGCATCAAGTATGCCGGCGAGTACATCTTCCGCAAGGAAGGCAAGAAGAAGTAACAGGTGGCGCCCATGGCAACGAAAACATCTCCGCATCAGAAGCGCATGGCCCGGGTCCGCAAGGCCCTGGCGGCGCGCGGCAATCTGCGTCCGCGGCTCTCCGTGTTCCGGTCGAGCAAGAACATCTATGCCCAGATCATCGACGACGCCAAGGGCGTGACGCTGGTGGCGGCCTCGAGCCTCGAGAAGGGCTTCAAGGAGAGCACGAAGACCGGCGCCGACAAGGCAGCGGCCGAAGCGATCGGCAAGCTGATTGCCGAGCGCGCCATCTCCGCCGGCGTCAAGGACGTGGTCTTCGACCGCGGCGGCTATCTCTATCACGGGCGCGTCAAGGCGCTCGCCGACGCCGCCCGTGCGGGCGGCCTGAACTTCTAATTCTGCGAAAGACGAAGGCGGAAAACACATGGCTAAGGAACGTGGCGACCGGGACCGCAAGGACAACCGCGAAGAGCGCGACAGCGAATTCGTGGACAAGCTGGTTCACATCAACCGTGTCGCCAAGGTGGTGAAGGGCGGCAAGCGCTTCGGCTTTGCGGCACTCGTCGTGGTTGGCGATCAGAAGGGCCGGGTCGGTTTCGGCCACGGCAAGGCGCGCGAAGTGCCGGAAGCGGTGCGCAAGGCGACCGAGAGCGCCAAGCGCGGCCTGATCCGGGTGCCGCTGCGCGAAGGCC
>JBGSNJ010000334.1:0-2607 GCA_041739715.1 Aestuariivirga sp. | reverse complement strand
TGAAACCCGGCAGCAGGGTGCGGCCGCCGAGATCGACCATCGCGGTGCCTGCGCCCTTCAACGCCATGACATCACCGGCCGTGCCGACGGCAAGGATGCGGCCGTCCTTGATGGCCACCGCCTCGGCGCGCGGGTTGGCATCGTCCATGGTGAGGATCGGACCGCCCGAATAGATGATGTCGGCCGTTTCTGCGGCCTGCGCGCCGGAAACGAAGATCGCAGTCGATGCCATGAGCAGAAAGGTTCGACGGGAGAGGATCATGACGGGAGCTCCTGAGATAAAGGTTGGATTGCGGAACGAGTTCGATTGGTCCTTCGAATTGTCAGAAGGCCTTTAGCTGGGCGCGAAGTCCGAGGAAGTAAGCCGTCTCGTCGCCATCGCCGGGCCAGATCACCTGACCGTCAGCGGTGAGATTCAACCACGGCGTCACCGCCATGTTGTAGTAGGCCTCGATGCCGCTTTCATCCTTCAGTTCGACATTCACTTCGTCAAGGCTCTGTTTCAGGTCCTCCGAAAAGCCTTGATAGAAGTAGGCGATGCCAAAGCCATCATCAGGGCGTTCCGCGAAGAGACCTGTGCCGCCGAGGCCGATAAATCCGCTCCAACCGAAGGGATTGGGGTTGCCGTCAGAGATGGCAACCTGCCCGAAGAGGCCCCAGCCGCGCTTGGGATCGCTCGGATCCTCCACCAGATACTGCTGAAAGGAGTAGGACGCGAACCAGTAGCCATCAATGGTCCCGACATCGCCGTCGCCGCCCGGCAGGATGAGATCGGGAATATCGCGGAAATCCGTGCCGTCGAGCGTGCTGTAGGCGCCGCGGAAGTTCTGGTAGCCGCGCTTGCCACTGATCTCCACGGGGATGGTGACCGACAGGCTGGTGGTGACGCCCTTCTCGAAGGGATGCTTGATCACGTCCTCGTTTTGCGCACTTCGGGGGTCGTAAACCATCAGCGTGTAGATCGCCGGCTCCGTCTTGTAGCTGAGGATGCCGCCCAGAAGGTAGGGCGGAGTCACGCCGCTGATGGGCGCGGCCAGGGCCGTGTTGAAGAAGGTCGTCAACCCGCCCCCGCCGATGAGCGGGGTCTTCGCCGCCGCGTCGAGCATGTTGAACTTGCCGGCGCTCAGCGAAAGGCTCGGGCTGAAGACCTGGGTGACGAAGAGCGAGAGATCGTCGTCCTGGCCGCCCAGCGTCGGAAAGGCGAGTGCCGTGTTGACGGGGAGGATCGATCCATCACCCGCATTGAGCACATTGCCGCCATTGACGAACTCTGCATGCGCATTGACATAGAGCCCCTTCCAAAGGCCCAGCTTCTCGCCGCTGAACATCCCGATCACGTCGGTCTTGCCGCCGAACGCCCAATCCTTGTCGCCTTCGCCGCCGACCAGGCCCTATTCGAACGCCGTGTAAGTGACCGAGAGATCGATGCCGATGTCCTGCAAGGACTGTTTCAGTCCGCTCGGCGCACCAATCAGGCTGGGCTGGGTCCAGAGAGACTCTTCGGCGGAATGCGCGGGGTCCGCGGGCCAGACGCCGGGAAGGCCGGCCAAAATGAACACCGGCAAAGGCCAGGAGGATCTGCGTCTCGTCATCCGGCTATCCATGTTGGTCTCGGTAAGTCCTGCTTCTTGTCGTCGATTTGGCAAACTTGCATGAACATAACAGACAGTCTGTCCGAAGTCCCACAATCTCGCCGCCGACCCACTGAAATGACTGCCAGAATGACCGACGCGTCAACCACGGCAACCCTGCGCAAGCAGGCATGGCTGGCGAACCGCCTTGGCTGCCGGACGCCTTTCTGACCCGCCTGACCTGCAAAGAGCCCCGCAGCTTTCAGGCGGCCGAGCCAAGCGAGTTGCTCGTCGTGAGTCTCGGCGATCCGGACTCCATCGGAGCAAGACATCCCAAGCTCCTTCGCCGGCGATGATCGCAGAGATGGGCTTCCTCACGAGGCCAGTGCGCAGCCCCGGTGGCGCTCTCCCCCCGGATCCTCACCGCGCGAAGCGTGCCGGCGACAGGTCGCTCGCGACCAGCCCCTCATCGGAAATGTAACCCGGCACGGCCTCGCCCTTCACCATCGCGGCGGCAAGGTGCGACAGCGCCGGCGCGGTCTGGATGCCGTAGCCGCCCTGGCCGATGAGCCAGAAGAATCCCTCAGCATGCGGATCGAATCCCACCACCGGCGTGCCGTCGGGCGCGAAGCTGCGGAGTCCACCCCAGGTATGGTCGACGCGGGTCACTTCGAAGGTCACGGCCTGCTGGAAGCGGTCGATGCCCTCAGCCAGCGCCATGTCGTCGGCATAGGCGTCATGCGGATCGACCGGTGTCGCATCGGCCGGCGAGACGATGAACTTGCCGCCCTGCGGCTTGCAGTACCACGTCTCGCTCACGTCGCCGATCAGCGGCCAGTCCATCACGTTATGGCCTTCGGGGCCTGGCACCACTGCGATGGAGCGCCGCTTGGGCTGAAGTCCGATGGGCGTCAACCCGGCAAGTTCCGCCACGCGATCGCCCCAGGCACCGGCGGCATTGACGATCACCTCGGCGCGGAACGTCTCGCCGCCCGCCGTCACCGTCCAGCCGCCCTCATGCGCCAGCGCGATGACG
>JBGSNJ010000289.1:0-10346 GCA_041739715.1 Aestuariivirga sp. | reverse complement strand
CAGGTGCCGCAGCGCTGCTGGTCTTCGCCCTTGACCGCCACCTCGATGGCGTCTGGCTGACGCTGGCCATTGCTCTGCTCGCTGCAACCTATGCCGCTGCGGCCCGATCGATCACGGCGCAGCTGATGGGAGGAATCGCCGCGGCGCTGGGCAGCTTGACCGCACTGCGCCTGTTCCTCTCGCACGAGTTGTGGTCGGACGATCGCAACCTGCCGATGGGCCAGCACTGGGTCATCTATGGCTATGGCATTCCGGTTATTCTCTTCCTCTTGTCCAGCCGGTGGCTGCGTGCTGCGGGTCACGCCAGATCCTCCGTGGCGCTTGAGGGAATCAGCCTGGGTCTTGCCATTTCGCTGGTTTCGCTCGAGATCCGGGTGCTCATCGGCGGTGGCTATCTTTACGACCAGCCGCAGTTCCTCGAACTCTCGGCCCATATCCTGACCTGGCTCGGAGCGGCCTATGGGCTCATGCATCGGCAGCGTATCTACTCGTCCTTCGTGTCTCTATGGGGCAGCAGGGCGCTGATCGCCTTGTCGGTCTGCGTCATCCTTGGCTTCACCCTGTTCCGCTACAACCCGGCACTCACCGAAGAGCCGGTGGCTGGCAACATGATCTTCAACGCGCTGCTTCTCGGCTATCTTGCACCCGCCATCCTGATCGGGCTGATCGCGCAGCGCCTTGAGGTGGTGGATTGGCAGAGACTGAAACCCGCAGCCGGTGTCTTGGCGCTGGTCCTGGCCTTTGTCTACGTGACGCTGCAGACGAAGCGGATCTACCAGGGGCCGGTCATGATGGCGCAATCGCTCAGTCCGTCGGAGTCCTACGCCTATTCGGCGGTATGGCTGACGTTCGCGCTGGGCCTCTTCGTGGCGGGTATCCGTCTGGGACGGCAGTTTGTCCGCCTGGCTGGCCTCGGCGTCATGGCGCTGGTCGTCGTCAAGGTCTTCATTGCCGACATGTCGAACCTCGAAGGCTTGTTCCGCATCGCGAGCTTCGTGGGCCTCGGCCTCTGTCTGGTTGGCATTGGCTGGCTTTACCAGCGCTTTGTCCAGCAACCGGTCGGGACTGCATCATGAAGCTCTCGACCGCGGTTTCCCACATCGACAACCGCCTTTCCGCGCGACACTTCCTGATCGGACTGATGCTCGCCTATGCCGCGATCTGGATCTGGGCGGCCTGGGATCCGGTCTACCGGTTTGACTGGTTTCTCGAGAACATGCTGACCATCGTCACCATCATCGTGCTGGTCGCCAGTTTCCGGCGCCTGCCGCTGTCGGACATCTCGTACCTGCTGCTCTTCCTCTTTCTGGTCATGCACGCGGTGGGCGGCCACTATACCTACTCGGAGGTGCCGCTTGGCTACTGGCTGCAGGATGCCTTCGGACTGTCCCGCAACCATTTCGACCGGCTGGTACATTTCTCCTTCGGTTTCCTGCTGTTCTATCCCATGCGCGAGATCATCATGCGAAAGGTCACGCGCAACAGCTTCCAGGCCGGGCTCTTCGCCGTTTGCCTCAACGCAACGGGCTCGGGCCTCTTTGAGATCATGGAGATGCTCGTGGCGATCACCGTCAGTCCGGAGGCCGGGACAGCCTATCTCGGCACCCAGGGCGACGCGTGGGATGCGCAAAAGGACATGGCCCTGGCCTTTGGCGGTTCGCTGATCGCAATGTTGCTCACCGAGCTTGCGGTGCGTACCGGGATGCTCGACAAGTACCTTATCCCGGCGCGGGACTGATCCGCTTTCCCGGAGAGTTGGAGTAACGTTTCCATGACAGGCAAAACGATTGGACTGACCGGCGCGCTCTATGACTACTACGCGGCCCATGCCTATCGCGAACCGCCGTTGCTGCAGGCTTTGCGCGCCAAGACGGCGAAGCTGGGCGGTGACTCGGCCATGCAGATCGGGGCGGAGCAGGGCGCCTTCATGGGACTTCTGGTCAAGCTCATGGGCGCGCGCAAGGTCATCGAGTTCGGGACATTCACCGGCTATTCGGCGCTGTCCATGGCGCTCGCCGGGGCCACCCGCATCACCTGCGCCGATGTCAGCAAGGAATGGACCGACATCGGCCGACGCTACTGGCAGGAGGCGGGCGTGGCGGATCGCATCGACCTGCACTTGGATGGCGGCAAGGCGGTGATCGCACGCCTCCTGTCGCGGGGCGAAGCCAGCAGTTTCGATCTCGCCTTCATCGACGCCGACAAGACCGGATACGACAGTTATTACGAAGGATCGCTTGAATTGCTGCGACGGGGCGGCCTGATCCTGATCGACAATGTGCTGTGGGGCGGCGACGTGGCCGATCCGGATGACACGAGCGAGAGTACCTTGGCCATCCGCGCCATCAATGCCAAGGTTGTGCAGGACTCTCGGGTCGAGATCTGCATGGTCCCGATCTGTGACGGCGTGACCATGGCGCGCAAGCTGTGATGATGGATGGGTGCGCGTAACTGATTGATTGATAAAAGTGATTCGCGCGGCAAGGGCGGGCTTGCAATTGCTGCGCCGCAACGCTATAGGCCCGGCGTTACTCAACTCACACGCGGGGTTCGGCTCCGGCGCACGAGGCTTCGGCTTCCACATAGCGTCAGATCCATCCGGTGCCGGGAAACCGGTCACTTGCCCCGCGGCGGATCAACCGGAAAAGGAAAATACCACATGGCCGTGCCAGAATTCACCATGCGCCAGCTCCTCGAAGCTGGCGTGCACTTCGGTCACCAGACCCACCGCTGGAACCCGAAGATGAAGTCCTTCATCTACGGCAGCCGTAACGGCATCCACATCATCGATCTGTCGCAGACCGTTCCGCTGTTGCACCAGGCGTTGCTGACGGTCACCGAGACGGTTGCCAAGGGCGGCCGCGTGCTTTTCGTTGGAACCAAGCGTTCGGCCTCAGAGCAGATCGCGGAGTCGGCGAAGCGCAGCGCCCAGTATTATGTGAACTCCCGCTGGCTGGGCGGCATGCTCACCAACTGGAAGACAATTTCGAACTCGATCAAGCATCTCCGCAACATCGACGACATGATCTCAAAGGAAGGCTCGGGTCTCACCAAGCGTGAAGTCCTGACCCTGGCCCGCGAGAAGGAAAAGCTCGACAAGGCGCTTGGTGGCATCAAGGATATGGGCGGAACACCTGACCTGCTGTTCGTGATCGATACCAACAAGGAGCAGCTCGCGATCAAGGAAGCCAATCGTCTCGGCATTCCGGTAATCGCGGTGATCGACACCAATTCCGATCCCACGGGCGTCACCTATCCGATCCCGGGAAATGATGATGCTGGCCGTGCCGTTGCTCTCTATTGCGAGCTGATCAGCCGCGCCTGCATCGAAGGAATCTCCATGGCCCAGACCGGTCAGGGCGTGGATGTCGGCGCTGCCGAGAACCCCATCACCGAAGAGATCCCGGCCTGATCGCCGACGATCGAACCAGGGGCCCGCGCAGGATCGCGGGCCTCGAACCCATTTCAGATCAAGAGGACAATCATGGCCGAGATCACTGCAGCTATGGTGAAGGACCTGCGCGAGAAAACCGGCGCAGGCATGATGGATTGCAAGGCCGCGCTGTCGGCCAACAATGGCGACATGGAGGCCGCCATCGACTGGCTGCGCGCCAAGGGCCTTGCCAAGGCGGCCAAGAAGTCCACCCGGGTCGCGGCTGAAGGCCTGGTCGGAATTGCCGTCAACGGTCTCACCGGCGCTGCCGTCGAGGTGAATTCGGAGACCGACTTTGTCGCCCGGAACGAGAAGTTCCAGGCGATGGTGGCCGAGATCTCGAAGCTGGCGCTGGCCGCCGGTGGCGACACCGAGAAGCTCAAGACGATGAAGTATCCCGGCTCCGGGCACGCGGTCGCCGAGTATGTGGCCGAGATGGTCGCCACGATCGGCGAGAACATGAGTGTGCGCCGGACCGCCGTGCTGTCAGTAAAGGACGGCGTGATCGGCTCCTATGTACACAACCAGGCGGCGCCTGGCATGGGCAAGATCGGCGTTCTCGTGGCGCTGGAGTCGACCGGCAAGAAAGACGAACTGGCAGCCTTCGGCCGCCTGCTGGCGATGCATGTTGCAGCCACCAACCCAGTGGCCATGACCATCGATGGCGTTCCGGCTGAAACACTCAACCGTGAGAAGGCCATTCTCGAGGAGAAGAACGCCGGCAAGCCCGCCAACGTGCTGGAAAAGATCATCGCCAACGGCCTCAAGACCTTTGCCAAGGAGAACTGCCTGATGGACCAGGTCTATGTCCATGACGGCAGCAAGACGGTGACGCAGATCATCGGAGAGGTCGGCAACAAGGCCGGCGCCCCGGTGAAGCTCCTGGGTTACATCCGCATGCAGCTGGGCGAGGGCATCGAGAAGCAGGCTGACGACTTTGCCGCCGAAGTGGCCAAGGCGGCGCAGGGCTGACCGTCAGGGCCGAGCTAGCCAGGGTTCGAGAGTGTTGAGGAGCGGCCGGAAATAGATCACCGGCCGCTCCTTCGCATTCGAACGGCCCCATGGCGCGACGCCATGCAGGGCAAGCCGGTGCAACACATAGCATTGTCCTAGAGTGGTGCAGACCTCGACCCTCACACATGAGGAAAACACATCACGCCGCGCCGCCGTATAGGCATCGGTAAGATCGACGGACGGCCAGTCCTTCGGATCGTGAGCGCTCAGTACACGGAGGAACGCGGAACGCATGATCTCGTGCGAGCCCTCCCAGACCACGAGTGGCGACATCTCCGCATCGACGTTGCAAAGGGGTATCCCCAGCACGAAGGCATGCGGTTCCCGCAGGAAGCGGCGTTTGGGTTCCCCTTCGCCGATCAGGCCGTCGACATGGGCGGCATCCCGGTTGCGGCGGAAGCGGACGGCGGCATCGGTCTCACCGTGTTGGGCTATTGGGTAGCCCGGATAGCTAACAGAGACCTGCCCCCTGTCGAAGGCGATGGCCGCGGTCTCCGTGTGGCGGGTTAGAAAGTCGATTGCAGCGCCTTTGAAGGCAGGACCATCGGGGACGGCGCCTGTACTGTCGTTGGGCAAGGCATTCACCCCGGCGAACCATGTGCGGTCATGACGGAACCAGTGTTCGTTGCCCGGATCATACGTCACACGCTGCGCCACCGGCCCGGCCGAAGCGATCCAGTCCAGGACAGCGGATTCCCGCGGAAATGCCACCCAGCCGCGCTTGAGAAAGTCGTTCACGTCAGGCCACGCAGGCGGGCCGCCAGCAGGGGAGCAAGGAACATGACGGCGAGGCTGTAGATCGTAAGGCCACCCGCCAGCGGATTGAGTTCCGCCAGAAGTCGCGGCAAATCGAGGCCGCGCAAAAGCCCGATGGTCAATTCGAAGATGAGCGTCAGCACTGCCCACAGCCCGCCGAGGCGGAGCAGGGCAGATGTGTCGCGGATTGCCATCCACGGCGCAAGGGCGATGGAAATGCCCAGGACGATCACCAGCCCGATCGGCCACCCGATCTGGCCAGCCGCTTCCTCACCGACGCGCGGGACAAGCAAGAGCCCGCGCAACAGGCCATGCAGCGTTTCGACAAGCATGATGAACAGCCAGACTGCCAGGCCCCGGGACAATGGCGCAACCTTTCCTCTTGGGGCATGATGGCCCTTTCAATCCAAGGGGACTCTATGTTTGACGATCTGAAAGGCAAGGTGGTTGTTGTAACCGGCGGCGTCACGGGGATCGGAGGTGCCGCCGCGCTCGCCTTCGCGGAAGCAGGGGCGAGGGTGCTGGCCCAGTACTTCGGCGGCGGGCCGGAACTGGCGAAGATCGAGGCTGCCGGAATTGCAGCGATCAAGCTCGACCTTACCGCCGCTACGGCGCCCAAGGCGCTCGTCGATGCGGCCATCGCCCGTTTCGGCCGGATCGATGTCCTGGTCAACAATGCCGGCAGTCTGGTGGCCCGCGTACCCGTCACCGAACTCGACGATGAGTTCATCGACAAGGTCTTCAACCTCAATTGCCGCCAGCTCATTCACTGCTGCCGGATCGCCGCCGGCCTGATGAAGGGGCAGGGGTCCGGCAACATCATCAATGTCACCTCCATTGCCGCCCGCAATGGCTCCAGCCCCGGCGGCAGTGTCTATGCCGGGGCCAAGGCCTTTGTCTCGGCTTTCTCCAAGACCCTGGCCAAGGAGCTTGTGAGCCATGGGATCCGGGTAAACTGCGTCTCTCCGGGCACCATCCATACGGCCTTTCACGACCGGTTCTCAGACGAGGCCAAGCGCGAGGCGGCGCGCAAAACCATTCCGATGCAGCGCCTCGGCCTCGCCGAGGACTGCGCCGGGACTTTCCTCTATCTCGCCAGCGACAGGGCGAGTGGCTATGTCACGGGCCAGGTGATCGAGGTGAATGGCGGGCAGTTGATGCCATGAGTTTTCAGACCCGAAGGCGCAGCCATGCGCCCGACGTAGTTGCACCAGATGGCTCCGAAGTCCGCATTCTTGGTGCAACGGCGCGCGGCAGCATGGCAGAGTTCACGCTTCCCCCAGGTGCTGTGTCGAAGCCGGTTGGCCATCGCACGGTGGAGGAAGTGTGGGTCTTCATTGGCGGAAAGGGCCGGATCTGGCGCCGCCATGCCAACATCGAAGACGTCACCGATGTGCACCCCGGCGTCTCCGTCACGATACCGGTAGGAACGGCCTTCCAGTTCCGCTGCGATGGGGAAGAGCCGCTCGTCGCGGTGGGCATCACCATGCCGCCCTGGCCTGGAATGGACGAAGCCTATGCTGTCGATGGCAAGTGGTAACGCTTTACCAGCTGCCGGTATTGGACATGCTGGCCCAGGGTTCGGCAATTGGCAGCGCCTCGCCCTTCTGCAGCAACTCGATGGAGATTCCGTCCGGCGTGCGGATGAAGGCCATGCGGCCGTCGCGCGGCGGCCGGTTGATGACGATGCCGTGATTCTGCAGGTTGGCGCAGTAGTCGTAGATGTGGTCGACGCCGAGTGCGAGGTGACCGAAGTTGCGCCCACCCGTATAGACTTCAGGGTCCCAGTTGTAGGTCAGTTCGACCGGTGCGTCGGGGCTTTCGGGCGCGGCCACGAAGACGAGGGTGAATCGGCCCTTTTCGTTGTCGTAGCGCCGCTGCTCGACAAAGCCGAGTTTGTTGATGAAGAAGTCGAGCGACTGCTCGAGATTGGAGACGCGGATCATCGTATGCAGGTACTTCATGGGATCTCCTCGTGATTGACCGAGACATAGAAGAACTGGTCGCAATGGTCCAGCGCGCAAGGCGCGCGGTGGTCTTCACCGGCGCCGGCATGTCGACGGAAAGCGGCATTCCGGACTTCCGGTCGCCCGGCGGCTTCTGGACCCGCTACAAGCCCATCGAGTTCAGCGCCTTCATGTCGTCCGAAGAGGCGCGCCGGGAGGCCTGGAGGCGTTTTTTTGCCATCCACGAAAGCCTGTCAGCGGCGCGGCCCGGCGCTGGTCATCGCGTGATATCCGAGCTGATGCGGCGCGGCCACGTCTCGCACGTCATCACCCAGAACATCGACGGGCTTCATGCGGCATCCGGGGTTCCTCCCGACCGGATCATCGAGCTGCACGGCAACGGCACCTATGCGGCCTGCCTCGGTTGCGGAAAGCGCCACGAGCTGGCCTGGGCCAGGGATGAGCTTGAGCTGAAGGGGCGGACGCCCGGCTGCATCGGCTGTGGCGGTATCGTGAAGTCGGCTACCATCTCCTTCGGGCAGGCCATGCCGGAGCAGGAGATGGCTGACGCTCGCGCCGCGACCCTGAACGCCGATCTCTTTCTGGCGCTAGGCTCTTCGCTCCAGGTGTTTCCGGCGGCCGGCTTTCCGGTCATGGCCAAACAGAACCGGGCGCAGCTGGTGATCGTCAATCGCGAGGCGACGGGACTCGACGGCCTTGCCGACCTGGTGGTTCACGCCGAACTGGGCGATGTGCTGTCGGCACTGCTCGCGCGGCTTGCGCCGACCTCGGCGAATCACTTGGGGTAGGAGAGCCTGCGATCAACGACGCTGGTCTTGAGTCGGGTTGCCGCAAAAACAGATTGGCGATGTTGCATGCTTGCAACAAAGCAATTCAGTTGGTGGAAACTCTCGTCAGGCCAAATCGCCGCGTGATTCCCATAACTTGAATTGCCAAGCCACTGGCGCGGACGAAGCCTTGTTGCATGAGCAGCGCTTATCCACACCGGCAGACGACGCAATGCCCTGTACAAATCCTTGGGTTTTGCGCAGATTAACCATTAGCTGGCGGTGCAGAGGCAACACGCGTTCCGCCAGTGGGATATTGGGGTAAGTCATGGCGGCGAGTGGCGCCCATAAGGGCGGGGAAGTTGCGGGTCTTCCGCAAGCTCCGGAGGCGAATGTTCGAATCATCCAGGTGAATGGCCTGGTAAAATGGTTCGATGTGGCACGGGGCTATGGGTTCATCATCCCCGACAACGGCATGCAGGATATCCTGCTTCACCTGAGCTGTCTGAAGCGGGATGGGTTCGAGGCACCGCTGGAGGGCGCGCGCGTGTCCTGCGAGGTGGTGGAGCGGCAGAAGGGTTATCAGTGCCTCCGCGTGCTGTCGGTCGACCTGTCCACGGCGATTCATCCCGTCGAACGCAAGAGTCGGGCCCATACCACGGTCACGCCGACGACCGGCTGGATTCGCGTGAAGGTGAAGTGGTTCAACCGCGCCCGTGGTTTCGGTTTCGTGTCCGAGGGCGAAGGCCAGCCCGATATCTTCGTTCACATGGAGACGTTGCGCCGGACGGCCATTGCCGAGCTGCAGCCTGACACCTGGGTCTACGTCCGCTTTGGCGATGGCCCGAAAGGCAAGATGGCGGCCGAAGTGCGGCTGACCCTCGAAGGCGGACCGGCACACACCAACTGAGCCCTTCTTCCGCTGCAATTGCCGGAGAGAAGTCATCCATGCGCCCGCTCATCCTGGCTCTTGTCATAGGTCTTCTGGCCTTGTTCCGCCCTGCCGTGGCGGAGGAGCAGCTACTCTCCAAGCTCGAGCCCATCACCATCGCCACCAAAGACGATGCGAAGATGTTCACGGTCGAGATTGCCGATACCGATGCCTTGCGCGCCCGCGGCCTGATGTTCCGGCAACGCCTTCCCGAGGACCGGGGCATGCTGTTCGATTTCGGCACGCCGCGCGAAGCGGCGATGTGGATGAAGAATACCTACATTCCGCTCGACATGCTGTTCATCCGCGCCGATGGCACAATCGCCTATATTGCCGAGAACACGGTGCCTCGCTCGGAAGAGATCATCGGGGTGCGGGAGCCGGTACTCGCTGTGCTGGAGCTTGCCGGAGGTACCACGCGCAAACTGGGGATCCGGCCGGGTGACACGGTCTACCACCGCATCTTCAAGACCGAGGACTGACAACGCCAGCCTTGCTCCGGACGGCGCTTTTCGGATATGAGCGGGCTCCACGGCCAGTCGGGGTGTAGCGCAGTCTGGTAGCGCACCTGCCTTGGGCGCAGGGGGTCGTCAGTTCGAATCTGGCCACCCCGACCAGCCGGGCGCAGCGGAGATACGGAGACATCATGCCGGTACGCATCTACAAGCCTGCCCGCAACGCCATGCAGTCCGGCAAGGGCAAGTCGCAGGACTGGATCCTCGAGTTCGAGGCCTCTGCCCCGCGCACCACCGACCCGCTAATGGGCTGGACATCCTCGGGCGACACCCGGCAGCAGGTGAAGCTGCGTTTCGAGACCTGCGAACTGGCCATAGCCTATGCCGAACGCGAAGGGTTGGCCTATCATGTGATTCCGGAGGTTCCGGCAGGTCGCCCGATCAAGAAATCCTATTCCGACAATTTCAAGTGGGGCCGGTCCGACAACTGGACCCATTGATTGCCGGCATCGCGGCCGAAACCGCAATGACCCCGTAGCTCAGTTGGATAGAGCGAGTGCCTTCTAAGCACTAGGCCGCAGGTTCGAATCCTGCCGGGGTCGCCAAGCCTCAACGGAGTTTGTCGAGGGTTCTGCCAATCTCTGCCGCATCCGCGGGTGTCGACAGTTTCTGAGCCGTCTCGAGGTCCTCGATCGCTGTGGGGATCTGGCCGGCTTTGAGCCTGTAGGTGGCGCGGCGCACATAAACTTCGAAGTCTGCGGGAGACACATCGATGGCCTTGTCGAAATCCGCTGCCGCGGCCTTGCCGTCGCCCAAGGTGGCCTTGGCCTGGCCGCGGAGGGCGTAGGCCTGACCATTTCCGGGATTGCCGATAACCGCCGTCGTGAAGTCCGCGATCGCGTTCAGTGGCTCCCCGATCAACAGGAGCAGCCGTCCACGCTCGAAGGCCGCATCTGCATGCCCCGGATCCGAGTCCAGTGCGGCCGTGAAGCTGGCCATTGCGCCCACCACGTCATTGGCCGC